>JAICSR010000145.1 GCA_025936795.1 Ktedonobacterales bacterium
CAGTGCGCGCATGCCCACACCTTCGGCATTATGGCGCCGCGCGGCGCCATCGTCAACGCCGCCATGACCGCCTGCCGCCGCTCAGTCCGCATGCCGCCCAGCGCTCGCCGCAGCCGATGGTCAGCCGAGTGGCGCGTGGCAAGCCACTACAGCGCAGGCGCCGTTTGGGCGCTCAGCGTTTGCATCTTGTAGCGCGTGGGATACAATACCTATGCCAGAGAGGGTTGCGCGGAGCGCACGCCATCGGCGGATACCATGCGCGGAGAGCGCCAGAGAGTCCGCTGGACATGATTGCCGCTTCGCGCTATGGGGCAGGCGCCAGAGGACGGGAGAACAGATGTCGCTCATTAATATCGCCAAACGTGAGATTAGCTGTAAAGTGGTCTACTATGGCATTGGTTTGAGCGGTAAGACAACCAACCTCCACTACCTGCATCGCACCGTCAATCCACATGATGTCGGCGAGATGGTTTCAATCGATACCGAGACCGAGCGCACCCTCTACTTTGATCTGCTGCCGCTGGAGCTTGGCATGGTGCATGGCTTCCGGGTGCGCTTCCAGCTCTATACGGTGCCAGGGCAGGTGCTCTACCAGCAGACACGCCTCTCGGTGCTGCGCGGCGCCGACTGTGTCGTCTTCGTCGCCGATTCACAGGCGAGCAAGCTGCAAGAGAACATCGAGAGCTTCAAGGAGCTGACCGATCAGTTGCGGCGCATGGGCAAGAATCCGGGCGAATTCCCAATCGTCCTCCAATGGAACAAGCGCGATCTGCCCGGCACGCTGCCCACGCCCGTCCTCGATCAGTACCTCAACCCCTTTCGCGCGCCAAGCTTCGAGGCGGTGGCCGTGAACGGGCGCGGCGTGGTCGAGAGCCTGCGCTACGCCATCAATGCGACGCTCACGCGCCTCGATCCTCCGTGAGCGACCTCACCCCCGGCCCCTCTCCCACGTGGAGAGGGGAGCGCATTTGCCTACTTGCCGCCGCTCTCGCTGGGCAGCCCCGCATCGCGCCAGCCAGGATAGCCGCCCGCCAGCGCCGCCGCGCGATAGCCACGCTCGCTCAGCAGCGCTGCGGCCTGTTCGCCGCGTGAGTGGCCAGGATGCTGCATGTTGCAATAGGTGAGCACTCGCTGGCCGCGCGGCAGTTCGCTCAGCTGGTCGGGCAGCGCCGCCAGGGGAATGTTGCGCGCGCCGGGCAGATGGCCTGCGGCAAACTCGCTCGGCCCGCGCACGTCAATCACCAGCAGATCGTCTCGCTGCGCATGCGCCGCCGCTGGCTCCAGCAGATCGCAGGCGATAGGCTCCTCCTCTTCGCCATGCTCGCGTGTGAGTTTGGCGCGCAGGGTAGCCGCGCTCGCGGTGTCGCCACTGGCGAGGTACAGTTTCTCCATCTCTTGCAGCGGCCAGGTGAAGCCATTGGCGCGAATCTCGCCCCAGCTGGGGCCGCCGGGGTCGTCGCCATAGACATTGTTCGCCAGCAGCAGTTCCTCAGAGCTAGTGGCGACCGCCGCTGCGAGGTGATCAAAGGCGACCTCGGTATAGGCGACGCTGCCCGCCCAGGAGCGATAGGCGTTCTCGGTCAGCGCGGCCTGCGTCAGCGCGTCGAAGTCCACGTCGCGCGGTGGCTCCTCATCGCGCGCAAAGTAGCCGATGCGCTCGACGTTGTACTCCATCCAGAAGCCGATCAGCGCGATCAGGTCGTGCGCCGCGCGGTCATGCTCGCTGCGGCTGGCGACGAAGGCCGCGACATCCTCACGGGTCTGCTGAAACAACGCGAGCAGGTGGTCGCGAATCGTGCTATCGCTGGCCATACGAGGCTCCTCTCACCATCCGAGGCGCCCAATTCTCATCGCGCAAGCCAAGTCAGCGCCTCTGCTCATCAGTGTAGCTGAAGGTATACGACATCCACTGTCCTATTGCACTGAAGCTGCCACGCCTCGCTCACAGCGCAGTGAGCATCTCCACACCATCGTCGGTGATGGCCAGCGAGCGCTCGAACTGCGCCGAGCGCTCGCCATTGGTGGGCCTTTGCTCACCAGTGTAGCGGAGGGTATAGGGCGTCGGCTGTCGTATTTTTGAGAGCACATCCGTCTCAGCCGTTTCACCCGAAGCGCCAGCGCGTGGCTCCGAAAGGCTCAGCCGTCGCCACGAGGAACGCGGTTTCCGGCGTCACCACATACAGATCCCATGGTGGCGGTCCGGCGCTTGGCGCGCTGTACGGCCCAGTGAAGGCGCCGTTGCTGACCGTCACTGGCCAGCCCCCATCAGCGCCAGAAGAGTAGCGCGCGGCGAGTCGCTCCAGGGTGGCTGTATCGGTCACTCGGGCGACTGTGCCTTCGATCACGAGGTCAAGGTCAGGAAGCGATATCGAGACTGCGCAGTGCGGATTCTCGGCCAGGTTCCGGCTCTTACGTGTGGCGGCGCCACTCGTGAAGTAGAGCCGACCATCGACCCATTTTGCGCCCACACCAGCGATGTGAGGGCGTCCATCGTGTCGCGTCGTCGCCAGCCAGCACGACTTCTCTGCGTTCGCCTCGAGCTGCGCAAGCGCACGCGACCATGGGATGGGGTCGGCGCCGTAAATGTCGAGGTTGGTCTGATTCATCTGTCCTTCTCCTTCAGACCGCTTACCGTCCCAGATGAACAGCAATAGCTCTCAAGCGAGCAACAATTCTGCGCTTCGCGGGTACATAACACACATGCTGGCCTCCTCACAGCGTAGTGAGAATCTCCACGCCGTCGTCGGTGATGGCCAGCGAGTTCTCGAACTTCGCCGAGCGCTTGCCATCAACGGTTGAGATGGTCCAGCCATCCTCGCGGCTGGTCTTGGTCTCCTTTGCGCCCGCGTTGATCATCGGCTCGATGGTGAAAACCATCCCTGGCTTGATGAGTGGCCCGGTTCCCTTGACGCCATAGTGCGGCACGAATGGTTCCTCCCACAACTCGCGCCCCACGTCATGCCCGCCCAGATCGCGCACGACCGAGAAGCCCTCGCCCTCAGCATAGGTCTGGATGGCTGCGCCGATGTCGCCAATATGCTTGCCGGGCCGCGCCTGCTCGATGCCAATCTCCAGGCAGCGGCGTGTCACATCCAACAACTTCTGTGAGGCGGCGTCGAGCGTGCCGACCGCGAAGGTCACGCAGGAGTCGCCGATCCAGCCACGATAGCGCGCTCCGATGTCAATGCCGACCAGATCGCCCTCCTTGAGCGTCTGACGGGCGCTGGGGATGCCGTGGCAGATGACGTCGTTGATGGCGACGCAGATCGTCGCCGGGAAGGGAGGCCGCGCCAGTCGCCCGGCGCGGTCGCGCACGGCGCCGTAGCCTTTGTACATCGGCAGCGCGCCCTTGCTGCGGATGAACGCCTCGGCGATGCGGTCAAGCTCAGCGGTGGTGACGCCCGGCTGCACATGTGGACGCAGCTCCTCATACGTCTCGGCGACGATGCGGCCAGCCTCGCGCAGCTTCGCAATCTGCTCTGGTGTCTTGATCATGATCGCCATAATCTGCGCTCCCTGCCTTTCGTAGCGCTAGCCCCCTCCCCCAGCCCCTCCCCCGCTGTGGCGGGAGAGAGGTGCATCTGGTTCCCCCTCTCTCGCGCAGCGGGGGAGGGGGTCAGGGGGAGGGGGCGCTAGCCGCGCGCCAGCGCTTGCTTGGTCAGCTCTGGGATGTCGAAGATTGTATCCGCCACTGGCACGTTGGCCTTTTGCAGCGCCTCGACCTTGCCCTGGGCTGAGCCGCTCGTTCCGGAGACAATCGCCCCGGCGTGGCCCATGCGCTTGCCCGCAGGCGCCGTGCGGCCAGAGATGAAGCCGATGACTGGCTTCTTCATCGTCGCGGCGTAGGCTGCGGCGTCCTCCTCATCGCTGCCGCCGATCTCGCCGCACATCACCACGGCGTCGGTCTGATCGTCCTGCTCGAAGAGGCGCAGGCAGTCAATGAACGTCGTGCCGATGATGGGGTCGCCGCCGATGCCGATGCACGACGACTGCCCGATGCCCGCCGCCGTCAGCAGCGAAACGACCTCATAGGTCAGCGTGCCAGAGCGTGAGACGAAGCCGACGCGCCCCTCCTTGAAGATATGGTAGGGCATGATGCCAACCTTGCCCGCGCCGGGCGTGGCGAGTCCGGGGCAGTTTGGGCCGATCAGGCGGGTGGGATGCTCTTTGAGGAAGGTCATCGCGCGCGCCATATCGAGCACGGGAATCAGCTCGGTGATGCAGACCACCAGCCCAATGCCCGCGTCGGCGGCCTCCATGATGGCGTCGGCGGCTCCAGCGGGTGGCACGAAGATGCAGGCGACATCGGCGCCCGTGCGCGCTTTGGCCTGCGAGACGGTATCGAAGACTGGCACACCGTCGGCGCTCTGGCCGCCCTTGCCGGGAGTCATGCCCGCCACGACATTCGCGCCGCTCTCAATCATGCGCTTGGCGTGGTAGCTACCCTCAGCGCCGGTGATGCCCTGCACGACGACGCGCGAGTTTTTATCAAACAGGATGCTCACAATTACTTCCCCTTCGCCGCGATCTCGGCGACGATCTTCTGCGCGCCATCGCGCATGTCGGCGCCCCACGTCAGCCCGGCGTTGGCGAGCATCGCGCGCCCCTCCACCTCGCCCGTGCCAGCCAGGCGGGCGACGATTGGCATGCCCACTGGCAACTCGCTCTGCGCCATGATGATGCCCTGCGCGACCTCTTCACCGCGCGTGATGCCGCCGAAGATGTTGACGAAGATGCCCTTGACCTGTGGGTCGCGCGCAACGAAGAGCAGCGCCTTCTTCATCGCCGCCGCCTTGGCGCCGCCGCCGATGTCGAGGAAGTTGGCGGGCTTGCCGCCTGCCCGCGCCACCATGTCGAGCGTGGTCATGACGAGGCCCGCGCCGTTGCCGACGATGCCGACATCGCCGTCCAGCTTCACATAGGTCAGGCCCTCAGCCTTGGCCGCGAACTCCAGTGGGTTCGCCTCCTCTGGCTCGGCCCAGGCGGCGTACTCTTTCTGGCGGGGCAGCGCGTTGTCGTCAATGATGATCTTGGCGTCGGCGGCGATGACCTTGCCATCGGCAGTCAGCGCCAGCGGATTGATCTCAGCCAGCGTGGCGTCGCTCTCGATGCAGGCCTTCACCAGCGCTGAGAGGATCGCTCCACCGCGCGCGACGACGACCGATGGCACGCCCGCCGCCGCCAGCAGTTTGCGCGCCTGGAACGGCGGCAGCCCCCAGCGCATGTCTACGACATGGCGCAGAATCTTCTCCGGCTCCTTCTCAGCGACCTCTTCGATGTCTATGCCACCTGCGGCGCTGACGATGACGACAAGCGCCTGCGAGGCGCGGTCGAGCGTGACGCCGAGGTAATACTCCTCTTTGATGTCCAGCGCAGGCGTGACCAGCACTTTCTCGACGGTCAGCCCTTTGATGTCCATCCCAAGGATGCGGCCCGCCACCTCGCGGGCCTGGGCCGGGTCTTGCGCGATCTTGACGCCGCCAGCCTTGCCGCGCCCGCCAACGTAGACCTGCGCCTTGATGACGACCGGCCCGCCAAACTCCTGGGCGATGCGCTCGGCCTCATCGGCGGTGGTGGCGACTTTGCCCGGCTGCACCGGCACGCCGAACCGGCGAAGGATGTCCTTCGCCTGGTACTCGTGAATCTTCATTGAATCATGTTCCCTATGTAGCTCTAGCGCCCGCCCGATGGGCGCCCTGTGAGCTAAAGGCAGCTATCGGGCCATCAGGCGAGCGCGGCGCCTCCAGACGGTGGAGCGAATGGGGGATTGGCCTCGCGGCGCAACCAGTCCCATCATAGGCACGCTGCTGGCGCGCGGTCAAGTCAGGGCGTGAGTAAGCTGCCGGGCAGTGTGAGTCGGCAATATACCTCAGCCATGAAGCGTCATAGGGTTGCCGACGCGCGGCGTGAGACATGTCCAACATGCGTAGTGGCGATGACCATTGCGTTTAGTTCTCTCGCGCGCTGTTATCCTGTTTCCACCCCAGAAAGGCGCGTAGCCTCTGCCAGAGCAGGCTCATCCTGCGTCGTCTGGTCGGCGGCTCCGACGGATACGAGGGCCGCACAGGGCCGTTCGGGTTCAGGCGCCACTGGGCTTGATATTCCCAACCCTTCATTCCTTCAGGGTTGGGGCTGTTCCCAAGGCTACCCATCAGATTCCAGGGCCACAACTGTTCCTGTTTCCCCGCTGTCATTCTGACAAGTCCGCGAACGACAAGAAGCTGTTGCATGCTTTTTCTCCCGCAGCATCTTAGACCAAGGCGTTCACGAGTAGAGTTCGCCTGCTAGAGCAGCGTAACACAGAAGCTTTCAGACGCAATGCGTGGATTCGCCACGAGGCCAATCAGTCCAGCGTCCATCACGCTGAATGCCGCGAATGATTGCCCTTGGGTGTAGCGTTCGATGCGGTCAAGGGCAAGCTCAATGTCCTCAAGATACAGGAGATAGTCCCTGGACATAGATGACCTCGTTCAGCACACGCTCACGCAGGCGTGGCCGTAGATCGTCCGCCAACACAAGGTCAACTGGCAAGCCGAACGCCGCTTCCAGCAGCAACTTGGCGTCCATGAAATTGCGAAAGGTGAGGTGATCGAAGGCGCCGAGCAGGTCAACATCGCTGCTCGGGGTCTGCTGATTGCGAGCATACGAGCCAAACAGGCCAAGCGAGGTGACGCCGAGTCGCCGCAGCGCTGGAATCTGCGCAGCAAGCTCAGCCAGGATGGCCTCGCGAGAGCGCATACCGCGCCGTGTCGCTGATTGTGCCATTTCGCGCCTCCTCTCGTATTGTCGGCAGCATACCGCTGAACCCGGCAGGGTGGCGTTGTGGCGGCTACTCCGCCGCAGCTTCCGGCGCGGGCAGGGGACCACTGCTCGGCGTCAGCCAGCGGTGCAGCTCGACGATGAAGCGACCGCTCAGCACGCCGGGGTCGGCCTCGGCCAGCGTCTGCGCTTCCTCCAGCGTGGCCGTGCGAAAGATGCTGAAGCCGCGGATGTCGCTGGCATCGTTGACAGGCCCTGAGGCTATCGTCTTGCCCATCTCGCGCAGATGCTGGTTGTACGCTACGTGTCGCTTCTGCAACTGCGCTAGTTCGGGTGTCTCCTCGGCGGTCCACACTGCCCCCTTGCGTAGCAGGCAGATGTAATATGCGCTCAACTCCATGCGGTGACTCCTTGCAGGCTCCTGGCAAGCTCCTGGCAAGCGTTTACCAGGCGATGATACACTCCCAACGGATCAAGCGCCACGCGCGATGACAGGTGGCGCCTCGCTCTCCAGAGTATACCGTGCCGCCAGTATGGAAGCTACTGCCGTGCCGGTGAACACTGCGCCGCCGTGCGGGCTATTCGCCGCCGTCAGCGCGCCGCCATGCGCGCGCATGATGCGCTGCGCGATGGCCAGCCCCAGCCCAACGCCTCCAGTGGCGCGATTGCGCGACGCCTCGCCACGATAGAACGGCGCGAAGAGGTGCGGCAAATCCTCAGGCGCGATGCCCGGCCCGCCATCCGTGACGGTGAAGCGCCACTGCTCGCCTTCGCTCCCCCATGCGACGCTGATTGCGCCGCCTGTGGGGGTGTAGCGCACCGCGTTCTCCAGCACATTCGTGAGGGCGCGCTGCAGCAGACGCCGATCACCTCTACAGGGGCATCCGGCGCCTGCGCTGGGCGAGAGCGCCAGCGTCACCCCCTTCGCTTCGGCCTGCGGGCGAATGCCATCCGCCGCATCGCGCACCAGCGCATCAAGCTCCAGCGGCTCGTGGCGCATCGTCTGCTCCAGCCGCTCGATCTGCGTATAGGCCGAGAGGTCAGCCGTCAGATGCTCCAGTTCGCTGACCTTCGCCTGGCAGACCTGGAGGTAGTGTTGCGCGCGCTCTGGCGTCGCCGCGATGCCTGCCTCCAGCCCCTCCAGGTAGCCGCGCAGCGCGAAAATGGGAGAGTTCAGGTCGTGGGCGATGGCGCTGATGTAAAATTGCCGCTCCTGCTCCAACTCCACCTGCCGCGCCAGCGCCGTGCGCAGTTCCTGGCCCATCGCGGTGAAGGCCATCATCGCCTCGTTCACCTCGCGCACTCGCGACGCTGGCAGCGAGAACGCCAGATCGCGCTTGCCGACCTGGCGCGCCGCTGCGCTCATCGCACGCAGCGGCTTCAGCACGGCCCAGCCAACGAAGATGACCGCCAAAACCGGCACGGTGAGCTGCGCGGCGACCGGTAGCGCGATGACGGCAGGGTAAGTGTTGATGACCTGGCTGGGGCCTGCTCCTGGCCACACGAGCGCCCCGACGCCCAGCACGATCAGCAGCATCAACCCCGGCAGCAGCGCATACGCCGCCCAGATGACGCCGAGCCACTGGCGGCTGGAGAGTGTCCTCAGTGTCCTCATGGCTGGCCTCCTTCAAAGCGATAGCCAACACCACGAACGGTCACGATATACTGCGGCGCGGCGGAGTCTCGCTCGATCTTCTGGCGGATGCGATTGATGTAGACGGCGACCGCATGGCGATCACCGATGCCCTCCCAGAAGCGCTCGAACAGGTCATCCTGCGTGAAGACCTGGCGCGGATGTTCGACCAGCAGCAGCAGGATGGCATATTCGCGCGCCGCGAAGGGAACGGGGACGCCCGCCACGCAGACCTCGTGCGCCACCGGATCGAGGGTGAAGCGGCCAAAGTCGTAGCGCGCCTGGCGCCCGGCGCGTCCGGACGCATAGCGCCGCAGCACCGCCTTGACTCGCGCCACGATCTCGTTCGGCGTCGCCGTGGCCTTGACGATATAGTCATCGCCGCCGAGCATCAGCCCGCGAATCTTGTCCGTCTCGTCAGCCCGCGCGCTCAGGAAGATGATCGGCGCATCGTATTGCGCGCGGACCTGTCGGCACAGGTCGAAGCCCGACAGGCCCGGCATCATCACGTCCATCCTCAGGCAATCCACCGGCTCGCGCGCCATAATGTCTAGCGCCTCCTGACCGTTGGTCGCTTCGAGCGCCCCACAGTCGCTGGCCACCAGGAAGTCGCGCAGCAACTCGACAATCGCCGGGTCATCGTCAATCACCAGCACCGCCTGGCCGCCTTGCGCTGA
>JAICSR010000613.1 GCA_025936795.1 Ktedonobacterales bacterium
GCATCCCGTCTGGCGCATCATGGCCGAGCGCACGACGCAAAGCTGGCAGGAGATTCCGCACTTCTTCCTGCTGCGCGAGATCAATGCCAGCCGTCTGATCGCCTGGCGCGAGCAGGCGCGCCGTCAGCGCGCCGTCAACGTGACCTATACCGACCTGCTGGTGATGGCCGTCGCTCACACGCTGCGCGCGCATCCGCGTGTCAACGCCTCGTGGCGCGAGGGCGCTATCATCCAGCATCCAGAGGTGAATGTGGCGCTGGCCGTCGCCGCTGACTATGGCCTCGTCACGCCCGTGATTCATCAGGCCGACAGCCTTACCCTGGGCGCCATCACCGAGCAGCGCATGCAGCTGGTGCAGCGCGCGCAGAGTGGCAAGCAGCGACCTGATGACCTGGCGGGCGCGACCTTCACCATCAGCAACCTCGGCATGTATGGCGTGGATGCCTTCAACGCCATCATTCCAGGGCCACAGGCGGCGATTCTGGCGGTCGGGCGCATCGTCGAGCGTGTCGTGCCGCTGCATGGTGTTCCCGCCGTGCAGCCGATGATGGCGCTCAGCCTCTCGTGCGATCACCGTGTCATAGACGGCGCGCGCGGGGCTGAGTTCCTGGGCGCGCTGGCCGACCTGCTGGAAGAGCCGCTCGCGCTGCTCGGCTAGGTGGAGTGCGCCCCCTCCCCCGCTGCGGCGGGAGAGGGGAAGGCGCCGACTCCCCCTCGCCCTCTGGGAGAGGGGCCGGGGGAGAGGGTTCGGCGCAACGACAACGACCAAGTTGGCTGCAATATTACCCGCAGCGGGTGAAACGCAGCGGGTAGCTGTGCAGCCGCTCGATGCCGTCGTGCGTCACGCGCACCAGCTCGCCGACTTGTACGCCACTCTGCTCGTCGGGGGTGATAACGTTCGGCTGAATCACCACCGTCATATTTTCGGCGAAGGTGAAGGGCGCGGCTGACGGCGCGCTCGTCTGGCGAGTGCGCAGAATCGGCGGTAGGTAGCCACCACCCAGCCCATGCAGGAGGTCATCGTAGATCGTGTAGCCAGCGGCGTGGATGCGCTCAGCGGCGTCCAGCACGGCGTCGCTGGTCGCGCCCGCGCGCAGCGTCGCGGCGATGGCGTCGAAGACCGCGACCGCCAGATCATACATGCGCTGGTAGGCGGGCGTCGGTTCAGCGGCGATGCTGAAGGTGCGCAGCAGTTGGCCGGGGTAGCCGTGGTACTGCGCGCTGATCTCGAAGATGAGCGCATCGCCTGCTGCGATGCGCCGAGTGGTCGGGCGCTGCGCGGGTACGCAGGCGGCAGGGTGCGCCATCGGCGTCGTCGCTAGATAGTGGATGCCCGTCTGCCCGCCCTTGCCGACATACGCGCCCTCGATCAGCGCGATCAGTTCGTGCTCGGTCATGCCGGGCCGCGCCTCGCGTTCGAGCGCATAGGCTGCGCGGTCGGTGAGCTGAGCGCCACGCCGCAGAAAGGCCAGCTCCTCCGCGCTCTTGACGAGGCGTAGCTGACGCAGCGCAGCCGAGCAGTCCACCAGCGACGCCTGGGGCAGCGCCCGCTGGAGCGCGAGGTAGTGGCGGGCGGA
>JAICSR010000128.1 GCA_025936795.1 Ktedonobacterales bacterium
GAGGGGAGCGCGAGGAGTGGTGGGCGGCGCCGGGATTACAAGATGTAGACGGTGAGGAAGAGGATGATCCGTGCCCCGCCTACACGCCCTGACGCAAGCCTTCCTCAATCGCGGCCATATGCTGGGCCGCATGCCCTGCTCTCCCGGCAAAGATGTCGCCAGCGGTCCCCTCACCTACGACCGTGGGTATAGAAGCGCCCAACTGCTCATCGGTGAACTGGCCTATAAGATTCACGGTGTCCTGCCGCGCTGCCAGGAACTCTGCGACCAGCAACTCCAGGCTGTCGTCGTAACGCTCGTTCACATAGGCTTGATTGATCTGGGCGATGGCCAGCGTCAGTCGCTCCTGCTCCTCCATGGTCAGCGCGTCCTCATCGCCCAGAATGCCCGGCAGCGGCATTCCTTCCGGGTACTGACTGCGTAAGAAAGCGTCTCGAGGCTCGCCGGAGAGCGCACGGCGCAGCAACTGCTGGATGTTGCGCTCGTTGCGCACCAGATGCGCCAAATGGTCCTTGGCGCGCCACGGCGCGGCTCCAGGCGCGTCACTCGCCGTTGCCGGGCGCTCCAGGTCTTCCGCGCTCAGCCCGTGGAAAAACGCCAGGACCTGCGTCTGCGACGCTGCAAGCGTATCGAGAATCTCGGCGCGCGTTGACATGATTCCTCTCCTCGCAATAAGCGGAAGCACGCGGCGTGTCCAGACGACTCCGCCAGGCCGAGAGACGAGCGGCACGAGGGACGGCCCTCATCTCCTAGAACAAACGTCCGCAGGAATCATACATCAGCATGGTGAGAAACCAGCGGGGGAGGATATTGGTCCTGCCGATCTGTTTGCCAGCATGCTTGCAAAGCAGGTGGGCAGGTTGCGGAGGTGGAAGCGTCTCCTTGCGCGAGCGCCGCAGAACGTAGACAAGCGGCAGGGCATTGTTACCCTCGCTGCGCGCCTGCAATGGACTGCTGCATGATCTGGCAGCCAATCCGTAGACGCAAAAGCGCCTCCTCGCAGCCCAGGTAGGGCCATGAGGAGGCGATGCGGGCGGGAACCTCACCTCCGGCCCCTCTCCCGCGAGGAGAGGGGAGTAGGGAGCGCCGAGGTTACAAGCCAGGTTACAAGATGTAGACGGTGAGGAAGAGGATGATCCACACGGCGTCTACGAAGTGCCAGTACATCTCGACCGCGTTGACGGCGAAGTGCTTGTTTTGCGAGAAATCGCCGCGCAGCGAGCGTATGAAGCAGATCAGCAGGAAGATGACGCCGAAGGTGACGTGCGCTCCGTGGAAGCCCGTCAGCGTGTAGAAGGTCGAGCCGAAGACACCGGTGGATGGGCCGAAGGCGTTGTGGACATACTCATACGCCTGGCCGCCAAGGAAAATCGCGCCGAGCAGCGCCGTCAGCCCCAGGCCGATGGTCAGGCCGCGTTTGTCGCCCTTGGTGATGGCGCGGGCGGCGAAGTGCATCGGGAAGCTGCTGGCGAGCAGGATCAGTGTGTTGATGCCTGTCATCAGCGGCTCTGGGCGGGTCAGATGCTCAACCGTCGGCGGCCACGCGCCCGCGCGCACACGCAGGTAGAGATAGGCGGCGATCAGGTTGGCGAAGAAGACGGCCTCCGACGCCAGGAAGAAGACCATGCCATACCAGCCAAAGCTACGACCTTGCGGCTCGTGCTCGTGCTCCGTCAGCGCCTCCTGAGAGATTACCGTGCTCATAGTCGTCTGTTTCTCTTTTCCGTCGTTGCTATCTCGCGCTGCTTAGATCGGCTCCAGGCCCCAGGCGATGCCAGAGGCGAGCGCCAGCACGAGGCCGATGGCCGTGATGACCAGCGTGGAGGTCCAGAAGAAGACGCCGCTAAAGGCGATGCCAACCGAGATGGCCAGCGCCAGCGGCCAGTAGCTCGGCCCTGGCAGGTGGATGCCCGGCGCGTGCGCCTCAGCAGGCGCCGCGACGGCGGCTGGCTCGCGCGCAGGCTCGGCAGTGGCCACAGGCGCGACGATCTCGCGCACCCGCGCCGAGAAACCGATCCCGCCCATCAGGCGCGTAGCCTCTTCGAGGTCGCCCGATTCGTTGCGCGCCAGCAGCGACTTGACGTTCTTGAACACCCAGAACTGCTCGGCGTCGAGACCCTTTGCCAGCGCATCCAGTTCGCCATCCTGACGAGTGAACGTGGCAACCGCGCCGCCGGGGTGCGTGTAGACGACCTCATAGTTTTCCAGCATTCGCCAGCTCCTGAATCGCTGTTGTCGGGCCTGCCACTGGGCCGGCGCGACGACCAAAGCGTCTTCTATCTTATCATGACGAGCAAGCCTTGACGAGAGGCGCGCTCTGGCTAGCCCTGGGCTAGCCCATACCAGCCGCAACTAGCTTTCCGCGCGCTCGCCCCGCCGCTCGTTCAGCAGTTCGCGCGCCGACTCGACATCCGCGCGCACGCCACGCATGCGCAGGACAATCCAGCCGAGATAGGCCATCAGCCCCAGCCAGACGATGGCGTAGGTAATGATCAGGAAGTTCGTACCCATTGCAGCAATCCCTCCTGCGAGCGGATGTTACTCCAGTTCGCCTAGCTCCACATCCACGCGCAAGCGCTCGGCCTCGGCCTGGGCGCGCTCCAGCTTATAGACTTCGGTCGTGAGCAACACATAGAGCAGCGTGAACGTGACCAGCGAGATCATCAGCGCCACGATCATCGAGGCTGGCAACTGCGGCGTGCCACCCAGCGGCAAGACCTGATCGGGGTGCAGCGTGCGCCACCACTTCACCGACATATAGTTGATCGGCGTCACGATGAAGCCGAGGATGCCGACGACCGCCGCCGCACGCGCGCCCTGAGCTGTGCGCCCCGTATAGGTACGCAGGGCCAGGTAGCCGACGTAGATGAACCACATCAGTAGCGAGGTTGTCAGCCGCTCATCCCAGACCCACCAGGCGCCCCAAAACGCGCGGCCCCAGAGTGAGCCAGAGATCAGCACCAACGTGGTGAAGACCGTGCCAATCTCGGCATTCACGCGGGCGAAGGCGTCCCAGCGCTCGTCGCGACGCCAGAGATAGAGCGCGCTGCCGACCAGCACGAAGAAGAACGCCAGATAGGAGATCCACGCCAGCGGCACATGCACGTAGAAGATGCGCTGCACTGGCCCCTCGACCAACTCCGTCGGGGCATAGATGAATGCCGCCCAGATGGTGAGCATCATGCCGAGCGTGGTCAGCCCAAGCAGCGCAAGCTCGCCATAGCGGCGCATCCATTCCAGCGCAGCGCCCACCACCGGCGCCCTGCGTGTGATGTCGTCCAGCCTCCCCTTCGCCGAACCCTGGATGACTGATTGCATGGTCGTTCCGCCTATTCTTCGACGACGAACTGGAAGGTGATCGCCGAAACACTGAGAAAGATGACATCGAAGGCCGCCAGCAGCCCCAGCCACGGCGCATCACCGTGAATGGGCGTCAGCAGCGCCTCCGTCGCCCGCACCGCGCCGATGACAACTGGCACGATCAGCGGGAAGATCAGCAGCGGGGTCAGCAACTCACGCGCACGCGTGTTCGCCGCCAGCGCCGCGAACTGTGTGCCAACCGCCGCAACCCCTAGCGTGCCGAGCAACAGAATCGGCGCAATCGCGGGCTGCACGATCGGCAGGTTATAGAGAATGGCGAAGACCGGCAGCGCCACCGCTTCGATCACTGAGATGACGATGACATTGCCGATGACCTTCGCCAGATAGACCACTGAGCGGTCCACTGGCGCGATCAGCAGGCGGTCCATCGGGCCGCGATCCTGCTCGACGGTGATGTTGCGCGCGAGACCCAGGATGCTGGCGAAGATGAACGCGATCCAGAGCGCGCCCGGCCCCACCGTCGCCAGATTCTCGACCCGCAGATCGAAGGCGAAGTTGAAGACCACCAGCGCCAGCAGGGCAAAGAGGCCCATGCTCATCCACGCCTGCCGCGTGCGTAGCTCCGAGCGTAGGTCTTTCCAGATGATGGCCCAGAATTGGTCCCAGGCGAGGCGCGCGCCAGTCGTCCGCATGCTCATGCTGCGCCTCCTGCCGCCTGTCGCGTCGCCTGCTCCGCCAGCGGCTTGCCGGCGTAGAGCCGCTCGACCGCCGCGACATCCAGCGTGGCGGCGGCGCCCGCATAGGCAATGCGCCCGCGCACCAGCGTCAGCGCATCGTCGGCCAGACGCAGCCCGCGCTCCAGATTATGCGTCGTCAGCACCGTCGCCAGCGCGCGCTCGCGGCGCTCAGCCACCAGGCGCTCCAGCAGAGCCAGCGCCTCCTGGTCGAGTCCGGTGTCTGGCTCGTCGAGCAGCAGCACGGCGGGGTCATGGATGATGCCGCGCGCCAGCGCCAGCCGCTGCGCCTGCCCACGCGAGAAGGCGCGCACCCGATCATTGGCGCGGGCGCGCAGGCCCACGCGCTCCAGCAGCGACGCCGCTCGCTCAGCGCCATCGCGCAGGCCATACATCCGCGCGAAGAAGAGCAGATTCTCGCGCGCCGTCAACTCCTCGTACGGGTGCGGCTGATGCCCCACGTAGCCGACCAGCCGCCGCACCTCATGCGCATCGGCGATCACATCCAGCCCGGCGACCAGCGCGCTGCCCGATGTCGGGCGCGCCAGTGTGGCCAGCGTGCGCAGCAGCGTCGTCTTGCCTGCGCCATTCGGCCCGAAGATCACCAGCGTGCGCCCGGCGGGCAGCGTGTAGCTCAGTCCACGCAGAATGGGCCGCGCGTCGAAGGCCTTCACCAGCCGTTCGAGCCGGATGGCGTCCATCGGCGGGGCGTCGGCGGCCGCAGGCGGGTCAACTGGCCGAGCGGCTCGCAGCATCTGC
This sequence comes from Ktedonobacterales bacterium, assembly GCA_025936795.1. Taxonomy (GTDB): domain Bacteria; phylum Chloroflexota; class Ktedonobacteria; order Ktedonobacterales; family JADMIN01; genus JAKAIY01. The sequence continues at coordinate 4,815 of JAICSR010000128.1, forward strand.
GCGCTCATCGCTGGCCTCCGCTCGTCACGCGCGTGGCATCCAGCGCCGTATCGGCCTCTGGCTCGGCGGCATTCACCGCATGCGCCGCCGGAGTCATCGCCGGGTTCGTCGCCGGATTCGCTGGGGGCGCCTCGTCTGCCAGCAGCGCACGCAGCCGCTCACGCACGGCCGCATCCTCGCGCTTGAACTGCTCTGCGGTGAGCGCGCCACTGGCCCGGCGCTGCTCAAGCGTCAGCAGCGCGCGCAGCAGCCGCTCACGCTCGGCGGCGCTCTCAGTGATTGCCGCGTCAGGCGCGCTCTTCGCAGGGTTGGAGGTCGCCGGAATCAGCCCAAAGGCCAGTGCCAGCGCGCCGCGCCAGACATAGAGCGCCAGCAGCAGCGCCAGCAGCAGCGCCAGGCCGCCCGCCAGCCAGAGCAGCAGCCGATAGTTCAGGTCCTGCGCCTCGCCCGGTTGCGGCAGGTCGTAGAGATTGATGGTGAGCAGGCTGTCATGCGTCACATTGTTGGCCGTATAGACCTGATAGCGCGACCCAAACGCCGTCACGATGCCCTGCGCCGAGATGCCTGAGGCGTTGCGCACCAGCATATTCGGCGGCACGAGCGTCACCACCTGCCCGGTGGGATACTCTGCCTTGTATGGCACGCTCAGCGTTGTGCTGGTGTACGGCAGATCATAGGCGAACGCAAACTCCGTCTGGCCCGGCGGCACAGTCGCCGCCGCCGCGAAGCCAGTGTCAATCTGCACCGTCGTCGTGTTGAAGAAGCCAACACCAGTCGTCACATTCTGCGCAGCGGCGGGCAGCGAGAAGCGCAGCAGGCTCGGCATCGTCCCGCCAGTCGTATTCGAGGGCAGGCTGCCGACGAATGCGGTTGCCCCACTATTGTAGATCGTCAGGAACTCGCCAATGCCGACCAGCCCATGCGTCACATCTGGCTCGCGCACCAGGATGGTCGCCACGCTCACCGAGATGTTCGCGCTATCCTGTGTCGCGTCGTAGACCGTCAGCGTCGTCGTCTGCGTCTGACTGGCGTTCAGATTGATTGGCGCAGTCGCAAACATGCCGCCCTGGAAGGTGGTATAGACGGCATACGAGCCGCCCAGCGCGCTGCTGCTCGCCAGATCAATGTTGGTGAAGCTGAACTGCCCCTGCGCATCGGTCGTCGCGCTGGCGAGGTCTTTGGCGCTCGTGCCAATCGTGAGTTGCAGTGTCACCTGTTGGCCCGCCACGGGGGCATTGCCATGCGTGCCGTTGACCGCCACGCCCGTGATCGCGCCGGAGCCGCCAGCCTGCGCCGCTGCAAAGGCCTGTGGCGCGCCCAGGCCCAGCGCCAGCAGCGCCAGCAGCGCCAGCAGGGCAAGCGCGCTCACCAGCGTGAGGCGCCGCGCGAGCGCGTGAAGAGATGCGCGCATGCTACGACTCCTTCCGCTTGGCCGTGCGGCGAGCGCGCACACTGGCATTGGATGCGCTGGCTGGTCGCGCACGCTCGGCGCTGGGGCGGCTGGGGCGAGGCGCTGCGGGCTTGGCGACGCTTGGCGCCGTCGTAGTAGCGGAGGCCTGCGGGCGCGCTACGGGGGCCGCCGCGCGCTGGCTCTCGCCCTGACGCAGCGTGTCGAGTTGGCGCTCGATCAGCGCGTCAAGTTCCTGTTCGCGCTGGTAGCGGGTCTTCAGCGCAGAGAGAGCGCGTGTCTCGTAGCGCTCGCGTAGCGCCTCATAGTCGCCCGTCTCCAGGTTGCCCAGTGTATAGTCAAACTCCACCTCGCGCAACGCCTGGCGGGCCAACTGCTCGCGTTCGGCGGCGTCGCTGACGGGGCTAGCAGGCGCAAGCGCAGGCGCCGTTGGCTCGCGTACGAGGCCCAGCAGCGGGTAGAGCACGATCAGCGCAGCCGAGAGCGCCAGCAGCGCGGCGATCAAGAGTGGCATCAGGCGTGTCCTTTCCGCAGGTCGCGCGCGCCGAAGGACATGCCCTCATCCTGCTCCATCTCGCGCAGCAGCGCCTCGCGTAGCCGCCGCCGCTCGTCGTCGCTCAGGTCCAGCGCCTCATCTTCGGACGGCGCCTGCGCCACAGCGGGCGCGGCTCCCCACTCGCGGCCCAGGACGAAGACGACATACGCGCCCAGCGCCAGCATCAGCGCGGGCGGCAGCCAGATCATCAGCGTGAAGCCCTGCGCAGGCGGGCTTTCCAGAATCGTGTCGCCATAGCGCGACTCGAAATACTGGATCACCTGCTGCTCAGACTCACCCTGCGAGAGCTTCTGGCGGATCAGGCTGCGCATCTCGCTCGCCAGGCCAGAGGGCGAGTCGGCGACCGATTCACCGTTGCAGATCGGGCATTGCAGCTGGCTTGCCACCTCATGCGCGCGTTGATCCAGCGACTTCGGCTGGTTCGCCTGGAAGAGCGTCACCCCCCAGACCAGCGCCAGCGCCAGCAGCAATCCCAGCGCCACGAGCACCGAGGGGCGACGCAGCCAGCCGCGCCAGTTGGGCGACGGCGTCGTATGCGTCACGCTCATTGCGCCGCCTCCTTGCCAGCACTGCCCGCGCTGCCAGCCGTCGCCAGCGCGGGCGCGCCAGCCAGGCCGCCATGCGACTTCGCTGGGATGAGGCGCGCTGTGGCGCGGCGTCGCTCTGGCCACCAGCAGCAGACGCCGCCGATCACCATCAGCAAGCCACCCGACCAGACCAGCGAGACCAGCGGGTTGATGAAGACGCGAATCGTCGCCGAGGTCGAGCCGTCATAGCCCGCCAGGAAGACATACAGGTCTTTGAGCTGGTGGGTCGAGATGGCGACGATGCTCGCGGGCTGATTCTCGAAGCCAGGGAAGATGCGCTCACCCGGCGCGATCTGCTCGATGACATGCCCGTTCTGGCTGACGTTGAAGTGCGTCTGAACGGTCTCGATGCCATCCTTCGTCACATCGGTGATGCCCAGATAGGTCACGCTGTAGCCAGAGACGGTCAGGGTCTGACCGACTTTTAGCTCCCCCTCGCCCTGTGTCTGGAAGAACTGCGAGCCGATGATGCCGACAGCCAGCACGACCAGTCCCAGGTGTACCAGATAGCCGCCATAGCGCTGGCGATGACGGTTGAAGAGCATCGCCAGCGCGGTCGCGTAGTCCTCGCCGTGGCTGTGGCGCACGCGCACGCCGCGCCAGGTGTCATAGAGAATCGTCACGCCAGTGAAGACGCAGACCGCCAGCGCCAGGTCGGGCCAGAAGCCCGTCACGCCGAGCAGAGGCAGCGCGATCACCGCGATGGCGGCAGCGAAGGCGGGCCAGCGGAAGAGCCGCAGCAGGCTCGATGCGGAGGCGCGCCGCCACGCCAGCAGCGGGCCGACGCCCATCATGAAGATCAGCGCGATGAAGAGCGGACCATTCACCTGCTGATAGAACGCGGTCCCCACGGTCATCGTCTGCCCACGCAGGTCCGCTGAGATGATCGGGAAGATCGTCCCCCAGAATGTGGCGAAGGCGACGCCCGCCAGCAGCAGGTTGTTGATGAGGAAGCTGCCCTCGCGCGAGACGACCGAATCGAACTCCGCCTCTGGCTTCAACTGCGGCAGCCGATAGAAGAACAGGCCGAGCGAGACGGCCAGAATGACCGCCAGGAAGGCGAGGAAGTACGGCCCGACACTGGAGTAGGCGAAGGAGTGGACCGACGTGATGATGCCGCTGCGCACTTCAAAGGTGCCGAAAATCGAGAGCGCGAAGGTCGCGATGATCAGCGTCAGATTCCAGACCTTCAGCGTGCCGCGTCGCTCCTGCACCATTGTGGAGTGCAGGAAGGCGGTCGCCGTCAGCCACGGCAGCAGCGCAGCGTTCTCGACCGGGTCCCAGCCCCAGTAGCCACCCCAGCCGAGTACGTGATAGGCCCACCACATGCCCAGCAGCAGCCCGCAGGACTGAATCATCCACGCCGCCAGGGTCCAGCGGCGGATAGAGCGCAGCCAGCCCGCGTCGAGCCGCCCTGTCACCATCGCCGCCACCGCGAAGGCGAAGGGCAGCGACCAACTCATATAGCCCATCAGCAACATCGGCGGATGAATCAGCATGCCAGGGTCCTGCAAGATCGGGTTCAGCCCGGCGCCGTCGAGCGGTGGAATCGTCGTGCGCGTGAACGGCGGCGTCACGAAGGTCAGCATCACCAGGAAGAAGCTCTCAATCGTCATCAGCGTGACGACCACCCATGGCATTAGCGCGGAGGCGCGGCGGTGCAGCAGCACGGCGATGGACGCGAAGATCGAAAGCATCGTCGTCCAGTAGAGCAGTGAGCCTTCCTGGCCGCCATAGAACGCGGAGAGCGAGTAGTACCACGGCATCGCCAGACTCGAATGCTCCGCGACATAGGCGGCGCCGAAGTCATGGGTCAGGAAGGCGGCGATCAGCGAGCCAGAGCTGATGAGCAGGAAGGCGGCGACCACCAGCACCGCGCGGCGGCCACTCGTCGCCAGCGCCGGGCGACGCAAGGTCGCGCCGAGCGCCGAGGAGGCGAGCGCATAGACCGCGAAGACCAGCGCGAGCGTCAGCGCAATCGCGCCGAGATCGGTGAATCGCACGGGACCTGCTCCTGACCTACTGCTGTGAACGCCTGAGACTGCCTGAGAACATCGGAATCGCTACTTGCCAGACCCGCCGGATGCGCCAGACGCGCCCGGCGTCGCCGCCTGGAACTTCGAGGGACACTTGGCCAGCAGCGTCGTCGCATGGAAGACGCCCGCCGCATAGTGACCCTCGACCACCACCTGCGTGCCTGCACGCACCGTATCAGGTACGACGCCCTGGTATTGCACGGCCATCTGCTGTGTGCTGGCGGTCGCGCTGTCGGTGATGTCAAACGCGATGCTCTGCCCACCGTTGATCTGATCCACGCCAGCCTTCGAGACGAAGCCCGCCACGCGCACCGACTGCCCCGCGCACGCCGAACAGGTCTGTAGCTCAGGGATGGTCATGTAATATTCCGCAGAGGTTCCGGTGTTGGCGACGACCAGATAGACCACCGCCGCGACTATCGCCAGCCCCGCGATCACGAAGCCCCAGCGCGCCTTACGCCGCTTGGGATGCGGCGCCAGCGCCTCGACCACACCCTCACTCAGCATGGCCCTATCCTCCATCCAACCAGGATTATGTCGCTATCGTCACACATGTTAGCGCACGACGC
>JAICSR010000094.1 GCA_025936795.1 Ktedonobacterales bacterium
CCCCGCTGGTGGACGATGGCCTCGACATTCTGCGCGTCCACAGCTTCCTCTCCGCCTATGGCCGCGAGGCGCCGCCCGCCGAAGATGAGGCCGACCTGTTGGCCAGCGCGCTCACCCTGGTCTTCCCCATCGCCTTCGCCAATGGCGTCGCGGAGGATATCGTCTTCGCCAGCGACTATGACGGCGAGCTAGACGAAGATGACGCGCTAGCACGCCTGGCCTGGGCTGATCGCTTCTGGCTCTGGCTCGACCGCTACGGCGCCACGCTGGCGCAAGCGTGGGAGAATGCCTGAGCTACCTGCTAGGCCCGCCCGCGCGCTACGCCAGTAGCGGCTTTATGGCCTCCTGCTCCCAGCCCGTCACCTCGACGCCGCCGGGCAGCAGCAGCACATCCACCTCAGTGCGCAGGCCAAGGCGCTCATCTGGCAGGTAGATGCCTGGCTCCATGCTGACACAGGTATTCACCAGCAGCGGGCGCGTGTCGTGCGTCTCCAGGTTGTCGAGGTGGGCGCCATTGCCATGCACGCGCTCGCCGATATTGTGGCCAGTCCGGTGCACGAACGCATCGCCATAGCCCGCCTCCGCGACGACCGCGCGCACCGCGTCGTCCACCGTCCACCCCTCGATGCGGCTGCCGCTAGTGAAGGCGTCGCGCAGCGTCGCCACGCCCACATCGCGCGCTTTGGCGATGATCGCGAAGAGGTCGTCCACGCGCTGCGGGGTTCGCTCGCCCAGGTAGGCCATCCAGGTATAGTCAGCGAAGATCGCGGCTGGCTCGGCCAGTGGCGCGCTGAAGTCAATCAGCAGCAGATCGCCCCGCTTGGCGGGCGCGTGGCGCTCCGCCGTCGGACTGTAGTGCGGGTTCGCGGCATTGCCATTCACGGCCACCAGTGGCGCCTCATCCTCCGCAACCTCCAGCCCCTCGGCGCGCATGTAGTCGCCTAACTCGCGCTGAATGCTGTACTCCGTCAGTGCGTCGCCCGCCAGCAGCCGCTCGCGAATCCAGCCAAAGACGCGCTCACCTGCGCGCTCCAGCGCTTTCCCGGCGCGCCGATGTGAGTCGAGCTGCGTCGGCGAGAGCGTCGCCTCGAAGACCTGCGCGAAATCCGCCGAGGAGACCACCTCTGGGCCGAGCGCCTGCACAAACTCCACCGTGCCAGCGTCTACCAGCGAGCAATAGGGGTTGGCGTTGAGCGGCACGTACTCCATTGCGACGCGCCGCGCGCCCGTCAGCGCCTCGCTGAGTAGCTCGCGATAGTCGCGCCAGGTGCGATACACACGCTGCTGGCCCGGCAGGCTCGCCAGCGCATGCGCCTCGACTGCGCTCACGATGGCCACCGGCTCGCCTTGCGCTGGGACATAATAGAGCCAGCGCCGCGTGAAGAAGGCCTGGGGCGACAAACCCAGCACGCGATGCGCGATGGCGTTGGAGCGCCGAAAGTCGTAGAAGAGCCAACCGTCTACATGCGCGGCTCGCAATGCCGCCTGGAACGCGGTAATATCTGGCACAGGGAGAACTCCTCTCAACTGCGAATCAGGTGTACCTCTTGCGCTATTGTACGCGAGACAGCGCCCGGCTAGCGCGCTTCGCTACGCCAATTGGCCGACCTGCGCAAGTCGGAGGCGTGTAAACGTTGGCTCCAACAAACGTCATGCTAGCAAGACCATGATAACGCTCGCTTTTTTGCAAGAGGCCGCCCAACAGACGAGCGAGTAACCAGGAGCCGTACTCAAAAGTACAGGCAGGACGTCGCGGCAGGCCATTTGACGTGCAGGAGAGACGACAGCACAATATGATGATACCGCTCCGTCCTACAAAGCAGCGATAGCAACGCACTCGCTATCCGTGTCGGGGCTACTCCGGCGGGCCATGCTCATGCAGCCGCGCGAGCTAAAGCGTGCGTCAAGAGCGGATGGCTCAGATAGCTCAAGTGTCTTGGTGGTGGGTTCGAGATGAGAAAGGAGCGCGGCAGGTTCCCGCGGTGGCCACAGCGCGATGGCGCACACCGGCCAGCGGAGGACAGCCGCAAAGACGTGTGAAGCTAGAAGATCGTCCCGCGCTCTCGATACAGGACCTGAGTCAGACGGCGAGTCGCGTCATCACGAATGTTGAGCGTGTCATCGTTGGCAAGCAGGAATCGGTGCGTCTCACACTGATCGCGGTGCTCTGCGGCGGGCATGTCCTCATCGAGGATGTTCCAGGCGTGGGCAAGACCACCCTGATGAAATCGATTGCCCGCTCGATTGGCTGCGGCTTCAAGCGCATCCAATTCACGCCTGACCTGCTGCCGAGCGATGTGACCGGTGTCTCGATCTTCAACCAGCGCAACGCTGAGTTTGAGTTTCGCCCCGGTCCGATCATGAGCCAGTTTGTGCTGGCTGACGAGATCAACCGTGCAACGCCGAAGACGCAATCGGCGCTACTCGAAGCGATGGAAGAGGCGCAGATCACCGTGGATGGCGAGACCTATCCGCTGCCTCATCCATTCCTCGTGATGGCGACCCAGAACCCGATTGAGTACGAAGGCACCTTCCCGCTACCAGAGGCGCAGCTCGACCGCTTCATGATGAACATCCGCCTGGGGTACCCCGACGCGGCTGACGAGGTGACGATTCTCGACCACCAACAGCGGCGTCATCCGATTGAGGACCTGGGCGCCGTGATCGACGCCGACCAGCTCATCGCGATGCAGACGCGCGTGCGCGAGATCAGGGTCAAGCAGGAGATTCGCGAATATATCGTGGCGCTGGTCGCCGCCACACGCAGCCATCCGCACGTCTACCTGGGGGCCAGCCCGCGTGGCTCGCTGGCGCTCTTCCAGGCGTCGCAGGCGCGCGCCGCGCTCGATGGGCGCGACTACGTGGATGCTGACGACGTGCAGGCGCTGCTCAAGCCGACCCTCAGCCACCGCATCATCTTGCATCCGAACCGCAGGCTCGACAATGTGACTGCGCTCACCGTGCTGGACGACGCGCTCCAGCAGGTCCCTGCGCCTGGTGGCCCATCGTCGCTCATCGCGCGCGGGTAGCCGTCGGAAAGGCAGTGCGCTATGCGTCCGTGGCAGCTCATCGCGCTCATCTTCCTGTTGGGCCTGCTCGCCGTCTTCAATGGCTGGAAGCCCTTCTGGGTGCTCTTCTATGCGCTCCTGGTCGCCTTCGCGCTCTCGCTGGTCTGGCTCGCGCTCAGCGTGCGTGGGCTGAAGTTCACTCGCTCCTCAGTTGGTGGGCGCGCCGAAGTGGGCGACCGCATCGAAGAACGCCTCGCGCTGGAGAATCACTCGTGGATTCCCAAGCTCTGGGTGCAGGTGAGCGATGGCTCGACACTGCCCGGCCACCATGCGGGCTATGTCTCCAGCGTGGGACCACGCCAGCGCATCGCCTGGCGCGCGCGCACGCTCTGCCGCAAGCGCGGACGCTACACACTCGGCCCGGTCACAGCGACCACTGGCGACCCGATGGGGCTGTTTCGGCGCGAGCTGACGCTGGCGCCATCGTCACAACTGCTCGTACTGCCCAACGTCTTCGATCTGCGCGCGTTTCCGCTCTTCCCTGGCGTCATGCCGGGGCGCGGGCGCGGCTCCCAGCGCTCACTCCAGGTGACGACCAACGTCGTCACGGTGCGCGACTATATGGCAGGCGACGCGCTCACACGTATCCACTGGGCGAGCACCGCGCGCCACGGGCAGTTGATGGTCAAAGAGTTCGATCTCGACCCTACCATTGATGTGGTGATCTTGCTCGACCTGAACAAGGACGCCCATGCTGGCGTTGATGAAAGCTCGACCGAAGAGTACGCCGTGACCATCGCCGCGAGCCTCTCGGCGTATCTGCTGCGCCAGCGCGATCTCGCCGTCGCACTGGAGGCGCCAGGGCCAAGCGGCATGTCGCTGCCGTTGGACCGCGGTGACCGCCAGTTTGATCGCGCGCTCGAAGCGTTGGCCATCGTGCGCGCCGACCGGCACATCACGCTCGCCACCGCGCTGGCCGAACTGGAGATGCGGCTGTCGCGCAATACCGTGCTGATCGTCATCACGCCGTCGAGTGACCTCGACTGGGAGCAGCAACTTGGCCATCTGCGGCGGCGCGGCGTGCGCCCAATCGTCGTGCTGCTCGATCCCAGCACATTCGACGAGCGGCAGGGTAGTATCTCGCGCGTCGTGGATGCGCTCGACGGCGCAGGCGTCCCATCAGTCACGATCCGGCGCGGCGACGCGCTGGCGCGCGTGCTGGAGACCAGCACGCCAGGTCACATTAGCCAGATTGGTCGGATCAGCCGATAGCTCTCTGCTCACTCGCCAAGGGAGGCGTTGTCATATGGGAACAGCCACTGAGGTCGCGCCGCGCATTGCCCAGCCGACGCGCCCACCGCGCACAACGCCACGCTTCTATCTTCTGCCACGCGATGGCTGGCTGACGCTGTTGCTGACGGTGCTCATCATCTACGTCACGGTCGTCAGCGTGCAATCGGTGCAGCCTGTCTGGGCGTCCGGGCTGGAGGCGCTGACGGGCGCGATGGCGCTCGGCATTCTGCTGGGCTACATCGCCACGCAACAAAACGCGATTGACAACGGCTGGATGCACACCCTGGCGACGATTCTCGGTGTCCTCGGCTCCTTCCAGTTGACCGCCAATATCGCGCTCGACGGTGATCGCCTGCAACTCCTGCACAACACGGCGATCTGGTTCCAGCGCGCCTTCACGCCCAACGGCAGCAGCGCCGACAATAGCGTCTTCCTGCTCTTCCTGACGACGCTGACGTTCTTGCTGGCGTATATGACGATGTGGCTGGTCTTTCACGCGCGCCGCCCCTGGCTCGCGGTGGTCGCCAATGCGGTCGTGCTGCTGATCAATCTCAATCAGACGACCAATGATGAGTTCTACTTCCTGATTGTCTTCCTGGTGCTGACCCTGCTGCTGCTGGTGCGCTTCACCCTGGCGGAGAATGTGCGCCACTGGCGGCGCGCGGGTCTGCGCTTCTCGCCCGATCTCGGCTGGGACTTCATGCAGGCAGGCGCGATCTTCGCCGTCATCGTGGCGCTGCTGCCCAACCTGCTGCCCATTGCGCAGCCTGACCCGGCGCTGGTCAGCTACTGGAACTCCGACAAGAGTCCGCTGGCGGGGGTCGAGCAGCGCATGCAGAGTCTCTTCTCTGGCGTCAACGGCCATGGGCAGGGTGGCGTGAACTTCTTCGGCTCCAATCTCCCGCTCGTCGGCAATGTTGATCTGCCCCCCACGGTCGTGCTGCACTATACCGTCTCGAACTCGCTGACGAATGACCCCACACAGTATCTCATCACCGAGGCGTTCGCTAACTACGACGGGCTTGACAACTGGACACGCGGCCAAACGACCGATCGATCCTATGCCGCCAATCAGTCGCAGCCTGCATCAACCACCCTCTGGCATCCCGACACATACACCATCGTCTTCGATGCCATCCCGAATGGAGGCGAGCGCTTCATCCTGGCGCCCGGCAGCAACGCCGCCAGCTTCTCGGTTCCCAGCATCGCACAGACGAGTGTCTTGACGCGCGAGTCTGTCACCTATCTGGCGCAGCATCCGCTCGGCGTGGGTGATAGTTATTCGGCGACCGGCTACGTCTCGACCGCCAGCGTCAATCAGCTCGAGACGATCCCCTATCCTGAGCAGGCGGCTACCACTGGCCAGGATGTGTATCCTCAGCCGATTCTCGTGGAGTATCTCCCGACTGAGCCGCCGATCAGCCCGTTGGTAGCGCAAACCGCGCAAACCATCACCAAAGGCTCGCCGAATATGTATCAGGCGGCGCTTGCGCTGCAAGATTACCTGCGCACGTTCACCTACAATGCGCATAATCCCAATCCACCAGCGGGCAAGGACTCGACAGTCTGGTTCCTCCAGCGTAAAGAGGGCTTCTGCACCTTCTTCGCCTCGGCGATGGCGCTGATGGGTCGCTCGCTCGGCATGCCAACCCGCATTGTCAGCGGCTATACTGGCGGCACGTTCGATGAAAAAACGCACACCTATGTGGTGCGTGGCTCGCAGGCGCACACCTGGACACAGGTGTACTTCGGCCAGTATGGCTGGATCAACTTCGAGCCGACGGCGAGCTTTACGCCCTTCTTCCGCCCACAAACAGCGGGGATTGGCGTCACCCCTGGCGCGGGCGCAACCCCGCCAGCGCAGGCGTCGACGACCCCGCACGACAGCCGCCAGCAGAAGCCCAGCACGGGCGTCACGGCTCAGACGGGACTCCAGAATAGCGGACTGGCGCGCGTCGGTCTGGGCGTCTTCATCGCCTTGCTGGCCGTGCTGGTTGCGCTGGCCGCCCTCTGGCTGTGGTGGCGGTCACTCTTCCGCTCCTTCTCGCCTGCCGCCGCCAGCTTTGCCCGGCTGATCATGCTGGGGGTCTGGGCAGGCGCCCCGCCGCAACCGTCGCAAACACCACGCGCCTACGCGCGCCAGCTCGCCGCCATTGCGCCGGAGCAACGCGCCGCCATCGAACAGGTGGGCGCGCTCTATGCCCGCGAGCGCTGGGGCGAGCCACTGACGCCGGGTGAGGCCAACGCGGCGCCGCCACTCTACGAGCGTGCGCGTGCTGGTCTGGTCGCCGCCATCGTTCGACGGATGCAGGGCTTGCCCGAAGCCGCCGCCACATCCGTACGCCGCCTGCGCGCCCAGACGCTCACACGCATGCGCGAGCGGTAATCTGCTGTCGGCGAATGTCCGTTTTCACCTGCCGCGGCCAGAAGTAGTATAACGACAGAGGACGCGCCCACCATCGCGCGACGGTGGGCGCGTCTGAGCATGCCTTTGGAGACGCATGATGAGACGGATGATGATGCAGCGCGCACTGAAGCAGAGATGAGGACCTCGCATGACCGATGAAACTCCTCGCGCGCGGCGCGCCCTGACGCTGCTCGACGGCCACGCGCTCTTTCATCGCGCCTTCCATGCCTATCCCGACGAGATGAGCACCAACGCGGGTGAAGCGACCAACGCGGTGTTCGGCTTCACGCGCATCCTGCTCGATCTCTTCCGCTATATCAAGCCGGAGTACATCGCCGTCACCTTCGACCGGCCCACGCCGACCTTTCGCCACAAAGACTACGCGCCCTACAAGGCGCATCGTCCCTCGCTGCCCGACTCAATGCGCGCCCAGTTCCCACGTGTGCGCGAGATCGTGCAGGCATTCAATATCCCCATCTACGAGCTTGATGGCTTTGAGGCGGACGACGTGCTGGGAACCATTGCGCTGCAAGCGACCGCGCAGGATACCGATGTCGTCATCGTCACGGGCGATCTCGATACACTGCAACTGGTCAACGAGCATGTGCGTGTCACCTTCGCACGCTCGCCGCGCCGTGGCGACTTCGACTACTACGATGTGGAGACCGTCGAAGCGCGCTACGGGTTTGCTCCGCCGCGCATCGTTGATTACAAGTCGCTGGTGGGCGACACTTCAGACAACATCCCAGGTGTCTCAGGCATTGGCCAGAAGACGGCCACCAAGCTCATCCAGGACTACGGCACGCTCGAAAACATCCTGGAGCATCTCGATGAACTGCCGCCACGTGTGCGCGCAAACCTGAGCGAGCACCGCGCGATCGCCATCCAGAGTAAGTTTCTGGCGACCATCGTCACCGATGCCCCAGTCACCCTCGACCTCGCCAGCGCGCGTGCCCTGGACTACGATCCTGAGCAGGTGCTGCGACTGTTCCGCGAGCTAGAGTTTTTCAGCCTCGTGGACCGCCTGCCACGCCGCGCCGCCGAGCAATCCGAGACCTCCGCCCCTGGCGACCACGCGCCTGCTGAGGCGCCCGCGCTTGTGCGTCCTGACGTAGCGCTGGATGAGGCGGACGCGGACGCCGTCGCGCTGGCCCAGCTGAATCTCTTCGCCGAGGACCAACTGGAGGCGCTGGCCGAATCAGGCGATACCGCGATTGGCGCGCTCCCGCTGGCCGCGCCGCCGCGCCGCCCAACAGTGACGCCAACCGGCGGCACGAATACCATGACCATCGCAACGCCAGAGGCGCTGCGCACGCTGGCCCATGCGCTGCGCGCCGCCGAGATATTCTCTTTCGACCTGGAGACCGACGCCGCCGATGAACACACCGCGAACATCGTCGGCCTCTCGTTTGCTATCGGCGTGGGTGAGGCCTACTACGTGCCCGTTGGCCACCTGCGCGACGCCAGCGGCGAGGAGCCTGGGCCGCAGCTCGCCGTCGCCGAAGCGCTCGACATCCTGCGCCCCGCGCTCACCGACCCTGCGGCAGGCAAGGTCGGCCACAACGCCAAATTCGACATGATTACACTGGCCCGGCATGGCGTCTGGGTGGAGGGCCTGCGCTATGACACGATGCTCGCCGCGTACCTGCTCAACCCAGGTCGGCGCGGCCTCGGCCTGAAAGACCTGGCGTTCGAGCTGCTCGGCGTCATTATGACCCCCATTACCGATCTGATCGGCACAGGCAAGCAGCAGATCACGATGGCGCAGGTTCCCATCCGCGAGGCGGCGACCTATGCTGGCGCCGACGCCGATATCACGCTGCGCCTCTACTATGCGCTGGAGCCACAGCTGCGCGCCCGCGACCTCGACCGACTGATGACCGAGGTCGAGACGCCGCTCGCGCCGGTCCTCGCGCGCATGGAGATCGCAGGCATCCTGCTCGATCCCGACTTTCTGCGACGGCTGGGCGGGGAACTCGATGGTCAGCTACGCGCGTTAGAGGCCGACATCTATGACGCGGTGGGACATCAGTTTAACGTCAACTCCACCAAGCAACTTGGCGAGGTCCTCTTCAGCGAACTCAAGCTGCCCTCGTCGCGTCGCACCAAGACAGGCTACTCCGTCGATGCGGAGTCGCTGGAGAATCTGCGCGGCATGCACGCCGCCGTTGACAACCTGCTCGAATATCGTCAGCTCTCCAAGCTGAAGTCCACCTATGTGGATGGCCTGCTTCAGTTGATGGACCCAGTCACCCACCGCATCCACACCTCCTTCAATCAGACCATCGCCAGCACCGGGCGGCTCAGTTCATCGAATCCCAACCTGCAAAATATCCCTGTGCGCACGGAGGTGGGCCGACGTGTCCGGCGGGCGTTCCTTGCTGACCCAGGCATGCAGTTGCTCGCCGCCGACTACTCGCAGATCGAGTTGCGCATCCTGGCGCACATCACGCGCGAGCCTGGGCTGGTCGCGGCATTTGAGCAGGACGAAGACATTCACTCGGCGACAGCCGCGCAGCTCTTCAAGGTCGCACTCGATGAGGTGACGCCCGACCAACGCCGCCTGGCCAAAACCGTCAACTTCGCCGTACTTTACGGCCAGTCAGCGTTTGGGCTGGCGCGCGTCACGGGCATGAGCAATAGCGAGGCGGCGGAGTTCATCCGCAACTATGAGAAGACGTTCCCCCTGGTGCGCAAGTACGTGGAGGATACGCTCTTCCAGGCGCGCACGCAGGGCTTCGTGCAGACCATGCTAGGCCGCAAACGCTACCTGCCCGACATGGCGGGCCTTCAGGTCGCCCAGCGCCAGGCGGCGGAGCGCGAGGCGATCAACATGCCGATTCAAGGCGCCAACGCCGACATGATCAAAATCGCCATGATTCACCTCGACGAGGAGATTCGCACACGCGGATTACGCGCTCGCATGATCTTGCAGGTGCATGATGAGCTGGTGCTGGAGACTCCCGACGAGGAGATGCGCGAGGTCGCCGAGCTGGTGCGCCAGTGTATGGTTGGCGCCATCGAACTGAGTGTACCTGTCAAAGTGGAGATGAAGGCTGGGCGCAACTGGTACGAAGTACAGCCCCTGCGTCTTGCATAGCGGCGCTCGCTCATGGCCTCCATGGCCGCGTCTTCCGGTTGCTTACCGCTCCATGGGAATGGCGAAATGTTGTTCCCAGTTCTCCCATGCCGGGAGGGTAGGAGGACCCTATGACTGGACGTATGATCGAGTTCGACGCCAATGGATCGTCAGCGCCAGGCTATCTCGCGACGCCAGATGCAGCTACAGGGCCGGGAGTGGTCGTACTGCACGCCTGGTGGGGGCTGACCGAGCCATTTCGCCAAGTCTGCGACCGGCTCGCGGCGGCAGGCTTCCTGGCGCTCGCCCCCGACCTCTATCGCGGCAAGACAGCCACGCAGGTCGGGGAAGCGGAAACGTTGAGCGCGGCGCTGGATCAGGAATCTGAGCGGGTGAGCGGTGATATTCGTGGGGCAGCGCACTACCTGCGCCAACACGGCGCTCCCAGTCCCACGGATGGTCGCGGCGCGGTTGGTCGCAGCGCGGTTGCCCTCGTCGGCTTCTCGCTAGGCGGCGCCTACGCGCTTGACATGTCTGTCACCCTGGCGGAGGAGATCGCCGCCGTTGTGATCTTTTATGCCACCTACACGGGACCAGACTACCATCGCGCGAAGGCCGCCTACCTCGGCCACTTCGCAGAGCATGACCCCTTCGAGCCAACTGAGTCGGTCGCAGAACTGGAGCAGGCGCTCAAAACTGCCGGACGGCCAGCGACCTTCCACACCTATCCGGGAACCACGCATTGGTTCTTCGAGGCCAATCGTCCGGATGCCTACGATGCCGCTGCCGCCGCTCTGGCGTGGGAGCGAACCGTCGCCTTCCTGAACGCCGAGTTGCGCGGGTAGTATCGCCCGTGGAGGAGCGCATATGGACAACTTGCTGGGCGCCATCGTGTGGAAGCAGTTCGGCGCAGCCATTGATATGCTCGACAATGCGCTGCTCGCCTGCCCCAACACCCTCTGGCGTCAGCCCGTCTGGCGTGACCCATCCGTTCCGTCGGAGCGCACGGCGTTCTGGTATGTCGCCTATCATGCGCTGTTCTGGCTCGACCTGTACCTCTTCGGGTCGGAGGAGGGGTTCTCGCCTCCGGAGCCATTTGCCATGACAGAGATGGACGACTCCGCCGACTCACTCCCCAGCCAGCCCTATTCCCAGGAGGAGCTGCGCGCCTATCTGGCGTCCCTGCGCCAGAAATGCCGCAGCGCCACCGAGACGATGACGGACGAGCAGGCGCGCCGAGCTGTCAACTTCCCCTGGATGAGTGACGGAGAGGCCGTCAGCTACGCTGAGCTACAACTGTATAGCATGCGCCATATCCAGGAACACGCTGCCCAACTGAGCCTGCTGGTCGGCCAACATGGCGTCCAGGGGAACCAGATAGACTGGGTAGCGCGAGCGAGAGAGAATCAAACTCAGGAGGCGACAATGGAGAGCAACATGAGCAAAGCGCAACTCCTCGATGACCTGCGAGGCGAAGAAGCCCGCTGGGAGGCGCTGCTGCAAGACATTGGCGAGGAGCATATGACCCAGCCAGACGTCGCTGGCGGATGGTCAATTAAAGACATCGTCGCCCACCTGACGGGCTGGCGACGCCGGACGGTGGCGCGCTTCCAGGCGGAGTTGCGCCACGAACCTGCGCCCCCACCTCCCTGGCCGACAGACCTGCAAACAGATGACGAGATCAACGCATGGATCTACGCCGCTAACCGCGACCTCCCGCTCTCAGAAGTGCTAAGCGACTCGCGCGCCGTCTTGCGGCAGCTAGTGGCGACACTCGACGCCTTCCCGGAAGCGGACCTGATGGAGTATCTGCGCGCCAATTACACGGAGGGCGCGCCTCCGACCGGTGCGGCCTTCTTCGACCACTTCCATGAGGAGCACGAGCCGGACATGCGGGCCTGGCTTGAGCGCGTCAGGCGGGAGCAAAGTTGAGCCAGGGCCATGCGCGGCGCATCTCACATGGCCTATCGCGCGGCATTTTGCCCGATTAAGCTTGACATGAAACTCCCAGCCACTACAAACGTGTGGCTGGGAGTGACTGTCGCTGGAGTCGCTGGAGTCGCTGGAGTCGCTGGAGGAGCGTCAGGAGAGCGAAGCGCTACAACTTGCGGTAGGGCATCGTCGGCTGTTCCGTCGCGTCGTAGCTGTCGAAGGTGGCGAAGTTCGAG
>JAICSR010000007.1 GCA_025936795.1 Ktedonobacterales bacterium
GGACTTCGCGGCCCGCTGGGCCTTCGAGGCGCGTTTTCAACCGCTGGCGCCCCATCACGGCATCGAGCGCTATCAACCGCTGGCTCCTCCGTTATGAACCAGCCGAAGGCGCGAACGCGAGACGGAACCCCCAGACGCCGAGGTCGCCCCACCTGTCGTAGCTGCGGAACGCCGCGCGCGCGACCCCGGCGGTGAGGTACCATGAACCACCACGCAGCGATCTATTTCCAGTAGATTTTTGATCCTCGCGACCATCACTTTCAGTGTAGGGATAGGGCTTGAAGAGGCTGCTCGTCCACTCCCAGACGTTGCCCGCCATGTCTTCGGCGCCGTAGGGGCTGGCGCCGCTACGGCGTTGGTCGCTGGCGGGATGGGAGCCAATGGGCGTGGTGGTCTTGATGTCGCTCTCGGAGGTGTTGCAGCGGTTTTTGTCGAAGCTGTCACCCCAGGGGTAGATGCGGCTGACGTTGTGCGCTGCGTCCCAGCGGGCGGCTTTCTCCCACTGCGCCTCGCTGGGCAACCGCCAGCCGCGCTGCCCCGTCACCTCGCGCAGCCAGGCGATGTAGGCCGTCGCATCCTGCCACGAGACATTCACGACGGGGTGATCGAGGCGTTCACGCACCTGCTGCTCCCAGGTCAGCTTGTTGTATGAGCTGGCAGGCGCGGCGTGGTGGGACGCGGTCAGAAAGAGCCGATATTCGGCGACCGTCACCGGATACTTGGCAATCTGGAAGGGGGCCACTTCGACCCACTCTTGTGGTGTCTCGTCGTCGTAGGCCTCTTTGTCGCGCGCCTTGTCGCTGCCCATCCGGAAGCGGCCAGCCGCGACGGTGAGCATCGGCGGGAGGATGGCGGGCGTGCCGAGCGGGTTGACGCCGTGCAAGCCGAGGTCTGCGAGCCGCGCTGGGACGGTGGGCAGCGGGTAGCTGGGCTTCGGGACGCATCCTACAGCCTTCAACGTGCGGTTGAGCGCGGAGGCGTAGTCCGTCGTGGCGTCGAGGATGTTGTAGACGCCCCAGAGCGCTGGTACCTCGGCGTGTGTGACTGGCCCCGCCTGGATGAAGATCAGGTCGCGGATCCGCTTCAGGTTCTTCAAGCGATTGGCGGCGTCCACTTCCTGCCGAACCCAGGGTGACGCCAGCGCATCGCGTGTCAGCACCAGGACAAACCACTCGCAGTCGGCGAGCGCTTCGCTGATGCGCTCCTGAAAATTGCCCGGCCCCAGATCGCGCTTGTCCATCCATGCGCGGGCGCCCGCCTGATTGAAGTCATCTACAAGCCGCTCGGTGAATGCTTCGTCGGTGTGGCTATGGCTGACGAAGATGCGTGGCGGGGCTGACGGTGGCATGGCGCATCCCCTCCCATCACACAAGCGACCTCTTGTAGCGTCAGTATAGCACGAGTAGCCAGCGGATCGCGGCCATGCCAGGCGCCAGGGGGCGGGCGGTTGAAACCGCGCCTCAAGGCGGCTGAGGCCGCCACAAGACCCGCCTACGCGGGTCCAACCCCGTCGGAACCCAGTCCGCGCAGGCGGACTTCGCGGCCCCGCCGGGCTGACGCGCGAGCGCAGCGAGGAGCGAGGTCAGCGAGCGGAGCGGCAGCAGCCCGCAGGGCCATCCAGGCGCGATTTCAACCGCCAGCCGACGGCGCTGCCGACGCGGCATTCATGCGCAAACCTCATCACCTGCGCCTGAAGCGTCTCTCGCTCCACAGGGCCCGCCAACGGTTCCTCACTCAGCGAGAACACGACGCGCGTCGCTAGCCCTGCCCCAACCAGACGCGGTTGTACACCTGCCAGTCGGCGTCGCTGGTGACGGCGAGGCGGTAAATGGCGACCCCGACAAAGGGCTGCGTGTCGCTGGCGCTGTTGAGGCCAGCGGTCACTCCGACGAGTGCGCTGGTCATGTTCTCGGCGGAGGCGTGGAAGTAGAGGCTATCGCCGCTGTAGGTCGGCACGCCGATCAGCAGTTGCGGCGGATGTTGCGCCGTGCTGATGGCCGCCAGAATGTGCTTCGTCTCCTGCTGCACGAAGATCTGATAGGCGGCGGCTGTCGGCATGCCGCTGTCGTAGGTCATCACGGCCATCTGGTCCACATGCGCCGCGACCGCCGCCATGTAGTAGGAGGTCCACTGGCCCGCATGCCCAGCCTGGTAGAGCAGATCGGCGACATGCGCGTTGGGCGACCACTTCTGCGCCGAGACCGAGAGGATTGCCCCCCGTGGCAGCGCGGCGCGTGTCTCGATCAGCAGATCGAGGAAGTGGGAGTTGTTATTGGTGATTGGCTCGATGTCGTAGTGAACGCCATCGAAGCCATCGCCCGCGACGAAGCGCGCCGAGGTGGCGGCGATGTGGCCGCGCGTCGTGGAGTCCGCCAGGTTCACCACCTCGTCGGCGGGGCCACCGCTGGCCGCTTCGAGTTGGCCGATCCATGCCAGCACCTTCAGATCGGGCAGCCGCGCATGGAGGGCATTCACCAGCTCGGAGGGGTGTGGTTCGATCTCATCGGAGATGGTTCCGTCGCTGTCGAGCGGGCCGACATGCGCGAAGACATAGGTGATCTGCTCGCGCTTCAGTTGCGCTGCCAGCGCGTCATACTCAGCGCCCGTGTGTGGCGTGGCTGCCCAGGCATGCTCCAGCCAGACGGCATTGTGACCAGTGTTGAAATGCGCGCTGGGATAGCTGGTGAGCGTCGCCGTGAGCCGATGATAGACGTAGCCAGCGCCGACAGTCGCCAGCAGCGCCAGGATCAGCAGGCAGAGCAGCGCCCGGCGGAAGAACTCTCGTCGGGGCAGACGGCGTCGCACAGTCGTAGCAGGCGCTCCAGTACGTGGACGCCTGTGCGCGCCTGGCATGCCTGCTGGGGCGATGTCCGACATCCTGCTCCCTCTCCACGACGACTGCGTGCGCCGCGTCCCTCGCGTGCGCTATTTGCCCGTGCGGGCGCGCTCGTCGAGCGCCTCGTTGGCCAACCGGTCGGCCTGGGTGTTCGCGCCGCGCAACACATGGGTGAAGGTGACGGCAGGCAGCGCTGCCGCCAGCGCGCGCGCCTCGCGCCAGAGGTCTTTGAGCGGGCCATCGTTGACCTTATATGCGTCCGTCATCTGCTTCACCACCAGCTCACTGTCCATGTATACGCTGACACGTACGGGATGGTAGCGAGTAACAGCTTTCAACCCCAGAATCAGCGCGCGATACTCCGCCTGGTTATTGGTCATGACGCCAAGATACTGCTTGCCCTGGGCGACTAGCTCGCCCTCCGGCGTCTCCACGACGACCCCCGCCGCCGCATGCCCAGGGTTGCCGCGCGAGGCGCCATCCGTCCGCACGACGAGCGCCCGCCCCTCCGTCTGCTCTCGCTCACTCACCAAGCATGACTCCTTCTGATTGGCCAGGTGTTGCGCCTCCAGGACATCTCGCTGGATGTCTCAGCGAACGCCAGCGCATTGTACCGCGCGGCGCCATATGGGCGACGGGCGCCACCCCGGAATGGATGGGCGCCCCTCTGCCAGGATCAGCCGAACGGCAAACTTCCAGCGTTTGACACGCTCCGAAGCCGGATGATACAGTACTGTTGTCTGGGCATGTTGATGCCCGGCGCACATCCCGTATAGGCCTGGGAATATGGCCCAGGTGTTTCTACCAGGCGACCATAAATCGCCCGACTACGAGATGAAGAGCATCTAGGGTTCCGCTCCGCTGGCCTGGGCGCCTCGCGCGCCACGCTGCGGTGGACTGGTCCGAGCGATGCTGGCGCGCTTGATTGGCTGACCGCAGTGATCGCAGGCGGGGCCGGGCGCGTTACACCACGGGGACTAAAAGCCCGGATGGTAGGTTCACTCCGTTTGGTGAGCGCCTACCACCGGGCTATCTTTTTTTTCTGGCTCTCCGGTGGCAGTGCGAGCGCGACGTGAGGTTTCGTAGCGAGCGATGTGATGTGGCAGCCTGGCGCTCTTATCAGTAGCTCCCTTAGCACCAGGAGAACGCGCTCAATGGAGACGACCTCGACTCCACCTGCGACCAGCGCGACCGAGACGCAGGCCAAAGGCGGCTGGCTTGAGACCGTACTCAATCCGTCGCACCGAGGCAGCACCCATCGTACCGAATTCCTCGCCGGCCTGACCACCTTCGTGACGATGGCCTACATCATCTTCGTCAACACCAGCATCATGGAGGCGGCAGGCCTCAACCCGACGGCGCTCATCATCGGCACGATCTTCGCTGCGGTCGTGCCAACGTTGTTTATGGGCCTCTGGGCCGACCTGCCCTGGGCATTGGCCCCAGGCCTGGGCTACAACGCGCTCTTCGCCTTCACAGTGGTCAGCCAGCGGCATATCCCCGTCGGCGCCGCGCTGGCGATGGTCTTCCTCGACGGCCTCGCCTTCACGCTGATCGCGCTTGGCCCCTGGCGCGAGAGCATCATCAAGGGCATTCCGCTCGCGCTGAAGCTCGCAGCAGGCGCAGGTATCGGTCTGTTCATCGCCTTCATCGGCATGAACAACGCCGATTTCATCAACATCAGCCTGAACAGCGGGTCTGCCGTGAAACCCTTTGGCGGTGGCCCGCTGAGCGCGATTGGTAATCTCTCACTTGCGCGGCTGAATGATCCTGTCGTGATTGTCGCGTTGATCGGCATCATCATCACGGCGGTGCTGATGGCATGGCGTGTGCGCGCCGCGCTGCTGCTGGGCATTGTGCTGACGGCGGCGGTTGGCTGGGCCTCGGCGATCTTCATCCCCAGCACACGCGCCGCGCTGCTGCCCTTCAACCCAACGAACCCGAAGGGCCTCGGCGACTTCATCGCCTGGCCCGACTTTGCGACCTTCTGGAGCAAGGGCGTCGGGCGCATGGACTTCGGCGGCCTCTTCAACGGGCATGTCGCGTCGGGCGCGATCCTGCTGTTCTTCCTGACATTCCTCGTCACCGACATGATGGACTCGTTCGGCACCTTCAGCGGTCTGGCGGCCAAGCTGGGCATCCTCGATAAGGATGGCAACTTCCCGCGCTCTGGCCGTGCGCTGATCGTGGACGCGGCGGCTGGCATGTGGGGTCCGCTGACGGGCAACGCGACCGTCGCGACGTTCATCGAGAGCGCGGCGGGTGTGGGCGAGGGCGGCAAGACTGGCCTGACCTCCGTCTGGGTGGCCTTCTTCTTCCTGCTCGCGCTGCTGTTCGTGCCATTTGTCGGGCTGATTCCGACGGTGGCGACGGCTCCCGCACTGATCGTGGTCGGCTTCCTGATGATCGAGCCAATCGTGAAGGTTGGCTTCCAGGACATCACCGAGGGGCTGCCCGCGTTCCTGGCGCTGATCACGATGCCGGTGACGTACTCCATCGCCGACGGCATGTTCATGGGCATCGCCAGCTACGTGCTGCTGAAGGTGTTCACCGGGCGCGCGCGTGAGATTCACTGGGTCATGTGGGCCTTCGCGATCTTGCTGATCCTGGCGAAAGTGCTCGACGCCAGCGGCTTGTGACGACGTATCCTCGATCAGCGCGACACGCGGCGGGCGCGGCTCTCCGCGTGTCGGCGTAGACAGCATCTGGAACAGCATCTGGACAGCATTCGGGGGCAGGGCTTTGTGGCTCTGCCCCCGAACTGTTGGCTCTCGGCGAGGTCAGTTCGCGCGCATGCGCCTGGATAGGCGCTGGCGCAGCAATAGGCGCCCTTTGCCACTGTCCGTAACGGGCATCGTAACTCTTACGAGACGAGCGTATAGTATGGTCAAACTGTCAAACTACGGAGTGCCCTGACGTGAGCGCGAGCAGATGAGGCCGCCGGCGGAGCCTGTGTTACGGACAGAACGAGGCTAGCAATGATGTCTATGTCTACGCCATCAGGTGTCATCACTGCCGCAAGCGGCGGCCCACTCGCCTCGCTTGAGGCGCCGCTGCACGGGCGCTCGCTGCTGCTGGCTCGGGTGGCCTGCCTGGGCGCGTCGCTCGTCACGTTGGTCATCTGGGGATGGGGTCTCCCTGTGCGCTACGAGCAGCTAGGGACTGTCTGCGCCTCCGCCGTCTGTGGCGACCAGCAGCCGGTTCCGGCCAGCATCGCGCAGTTTCAGGCCGCAGGCGTCTCCATTGGCTTCTATGCTGCCTACACGGGGACGCTTGAAATCCTCTTTGCGCTCACCTGCTTCACCCTCGCCGCACTGATCTTCTGGCGCAAGTCCTCCACATGGATCGGGCTGCTCACAGGACTGCTGCTCGTCACACATGGGGCGACTCAGACGGATGCGAGCGCCCTGGCAGCGGCGGTTCCGACGTGGACGATTCCTGTCAACAGCATGCAAGCCTTGAGTTTTATCTGCATCGGTGTGTTTCTGTATATTTTCCCAGACGGGCGCTTTGTTCCGCGCTGGACCCGCTTTGTGATTGCCGCGTGGATTCCGCTGTTTCTGCTGACAGTGGTTGTCCTGCCGTCAGGGGTCTTCGAGCCGCTCCTGTTTGGCTTTATTGCGGTTTCGCTCGCTGTCCCAGCCTATCGCTATTGGCGGGCGCCCACCCCTACCCAGCGCCAGCAGACCAAGTGGGTGGTAGTCGGCGTGCTGGCGGGCCTGCTCAGTTCAATGAGCATTGTCACGGCTCAGAACTTCCATCTGCTGCCTGATACGCCCGGCTCCTGGACGTTCCTCGGAGAGAACACGCTGCTGTATCTCGCCGCAGCGCTCATACCACTCTCGATCGGCATCGCCATCCTGCGCATGCGTCTCTGGGACATTGATGTTCTCATCAACAAAGCGCTGGTCTACGGCTCGCTGACCGGTCTGCTGGGGGTTGTCTATATCGGCCTCATCATTGGATTGGAAACCCTGGCGGATGCGCTGTTCGGACCGAGCGTCCAACAGCCGTTGGCGCTGGTGGTTTCCACGTTGGCGGTCGCTATGTTGTTCCAGCCAATGCGCAGTCGCATACAGAGCGTCATTGATAGGCGCTTCTATCGCCGCAAGTACAACGCGGAGAAGACGCTGGCCGCCTTCAGCGCCGCGCTGCGTAACGATGTGGACTTGGAGCGGCTGCGCGGACATGTACTCGCGGTTGTTCAGGAGACGATGCAACCGACGCAGGTCTCGCTCTGGCTGCGCGCGCGGGATCAGCGCAGGCCGCCAACCCTCGAACCAGACAGAAGTTGATCAGGCAGCGTCATGCCCAGCGTTAGCCTTGGCCGCCTGCCCACTGGTCGGTATCCAGCAGGATGGTGACGGGGCCGTCGTTGGTCAGCTCAACCTGCATGTCGGCGCCGAAGCGCCCTCCCTGCGTGGCGATGCCGTGCGCGCGTAGCTCTTCCATGAAGCGCGTGACGAGCGGCTCGGCCTGGTCGGGCGCGGCTGCCCCGGTGAAGCCCGGTCGGCGGCCACGGCGCGTGTCGGCGTAGAGCGTGAACTGCGAGATGACCAGCACGCCCCCACCGATGTCGCGCAGCGCGAGATTCATCTTGCCCTCGGCGTCGGCGAAGACCCGCAGCCCGGCGACCTTATCGGCGAGCAGACGTACCTCGGCCTCGCCGTCCTGTGGGCCGACGCCCAGCAAAATCACAAAGCCGGGCGTGGGAGCAAGCTGGCCGATGACGGCGCCATCCACCAGCACACGTCCCTGGCTGGCGCGCTGCAACACGGCTCTCATCGTGGCGCTCCGTCGGCTAGCTGCGGCATGGCGCGCTAGCTCGCCTTCGTGGCGGGCGCGGCCTGTGAGGCGGCTGACCCGCTGGTCGTGGTGGACGCAGGGGATGCGGCGCCTGCGGTGGCGTCGGTGGTCGCGGGCTTGGCGGCGCTGGTCTCACCCGGCGCCTTCTCCGACGCCTTCGCGCCATCGGCGGCAGGCGCAGTCGCGTCGGCGGGAGGGATGGCAGCGGCGGATTTGCTGTCGGTGCTGTAGAATCCCGACCCCTTGAACATGATACCTGCGGCGTGAATCACGCGCTGAGCGGGGCCAGAGCAGGTGGGGCAGACACTGATGGGGTCGTCTGTAAACTTCTGCCAGGCCTCGAAGCGCGCGCCACAGGCCTTGCAGCGATAGTCATACATGGGCATGTGCGCGCTTCCTCCTAGAGATGATAGGCCGTCATAGCGGACCAAAAGCGCAATCTGAAACGCTCGACAACGCTTGGCGGCGGACCCGGACGCGATGCGCCTGGACACCGCCTGATACTCTCATTAGTATAGCACGGCGGCTGCGAGTCGGCACGCTTTCAGACGAAACGCTAACACTGCAAACGCTGGCTGGCTGCGGCATCCGCGCCACTCACACTGCCCCGCTGCCGCCCAGCAGCCGCCCAGCAGCGCGCACGATTGCCACTCTCCACGCGCCGCGCTAGAATGGCCCGGCGACGGGCCGACGAGCAGAGCAATTGGATGGGAGAGAAACGCATGGACAGTACGCACGACGCAGCGCTCTCCGCCGCGCTGGCCGAGCGGCTGCGCGCCAATGGCCTTGCGCGCGTGGTGGACGCCATGCTGCGGCTGGCCCAGCCAGCGATTCGCCTCAATCTGACGCGCGTGGATGATGAGGCCAGGCTGGCGCTGGGCGCCTCGAAGGTGGGCGGCGCGCCTGACCTGCCCGCAGCGACGCCGTGGCCAGCGACCAGCGATGGCGCACCGCTGCCCTTCATTGCGCAGATTCGCCTGGCTGACATCGCGTCGCTCGACGCGGCGTGCGACCTGCCGCATGTCGGGCTGCTCAGCTTCTTCTACGCCATCAATCAACCCGATGGCGCCCTGTGCATCGCGGATGACCCAACCGCCTGGCGGGTCCTCTGGACCCCCGATGACGCCGCTGCGCTGTCGCGCCTCGCTACGCCCACCGCGCTCACCGGCGCGCCAGACGCCAGCTTCCCCGCCTGCGCCGTCACCTTCGCCTCTCGCCTGACGCTGCCCGACGCGCAGTCCTTCGCCATCACGCAGCTTGGCTTCACAAATGAGGAACGCCTGGCCTACATCACCGTCGTCGGCGGCGAAGATGTGGGTTATCTGCCAGAGATGGATCACCGCTTGCTGGGCTATCCCTACCAGTTGGAGCCATTTACGTTCACCTCCGCCTACATGGCAGCGCATGACATCGAGCCACCGCAGGTTGGGATGTCGGAAGAGACCCAGGCTGCGCAGCGGCGCGCGATGGAGCGCTTGCAGGAGCAGGCGCAGCAGTGGCGCCCACCCGCTGGGGGCTACAACGGCCCCTTCAGCGTCATCAAGGCGATTGCCGATCTCGCAAGCCGCGTAGACATAGGCGACCTGCTGCGCGCTGCGGACGTGTTGCAGCCGAGGCCGACGCCAGAGGCGCTGGCGGCGCAGCGTCGCCGTGCGGCGCTCGACCAGGCGGCTGAGGCGGAGTGGCGGCTGTTGCTCCAGGTCTACTCCAACGACGAGGCCGAGATGGATTGGGCAGGCGGCGGCGTGATCCACTTCGGGATCGAGCGCGCGGCGCTGGCGGCGCGCGACTTCAGCCGTGTCTGGGTGAGCCTGCAATTTCTGTGATCTGCCACAATCTTTGCCCTCTTTGCCCTCTTTGCCCTCTTTGCCCGGACGGCTACGCAGTGTGATGGCGCTCACAGCGTTGTGCGCGGCGCATGCGCTACTGTATGGATAGCGTAACAGTCAGCGGTTGGGCGATGAGCGGCAACGGCAAGGGGCGGCGCACACGTGGATGGTGGGAAACCCGCGCGCTCGCGCCGCCGCTGGTTGATACGCGGTCTTCTAGCGCTGGGTGTGGCGCTGCTAGTGCTCTGGGCGCTCATCCCCGCCGCGCGCGGCGTCTCGCTGCTGGCTAACCGCTCCTCGCGCGCAGCGCCGAACCCGCACGCCGCTGGCCTGCCCGTGCGCGAGGTTCACTTCAGCGCGAGCGATGGCGTGGCGCTGGCAGGCTGGCTGGCAATTGCCTCGCCCGACGCGCCAACGGTTATCCTCGTCCATGGCTTCAAGTCAACTCGCCTCTCGATGCTCCCCTGGGCGCGCTATCTCTTCGCCGCTGGCTATAACGTGCTGCTCTACGATAGCCGTGGCTGCGGCGCGAGCGCGGGCTGGGGCATCGGCGCCGGCGCGAGCGAGCCAGCCGATGTCATCGGCGCCGAGCGCTATCTGCACGCGCTGCCGGACCTGCGCGACAAGCGGTTTGCGGCGCTGGGTGTCTCGTTGGGCGCGGGCGATGTGATCCTGGCGGCGGCGCGCGACTCCTCGCTGCGCGCGGTGATCGCCGACAGCCCCTGGGCCGACGAGCAGCCGCAGCTCGCCCGCATGGGAGCGCTGCCGGTTGGCCCGTTCGCCATCCCCCTGCTGCCCTATGAGCCTGCGCTGGTGGATGCGCTGGTCGGCGTGCGGCTCGAAGACGCGCGCCCTGCCGCCGTTGTGGGCAGCCTCGCGCCGCGCGCGCTGATGATCATCACCTCAGCCGACGACGCCAACGCGACCACCGCGCCCGCCGACCAGCAGCGCATCTTCGCCGCCGCTGGCCAGCCGCGCGTCCACTGGATCGCGCCGAGCGGTGGCCATGCAAGCGCAGCCTATGCCCACCCCATCGAGTATGA
Organism: Ktedonobacterales bacterium; assembly: GCA_025936795.1. Lineage (GTDB taxonomy): Bacteria > Chloroflexota > Ktedonobacteria > Ktedonobacterales > JADMIN01 > JAKAIY01. Next base: position 10,515 of record JAICSR010000007.1, read on the forward strand.
GGCGCACACGCTGGCCTTCCTTGCGCAATACCTCGGAGCGCCCGCATGATCTCCCGACGCGCCGCGTGCGAATGTGCGCGCGGATGGGCTATCATAGAGGCGTGCGGTGGCGGCGCCAGCGTTGCTGGCCTGTGCGCCGCGCCCGCTGGCTGATGATGCGGAGACGAGCGGAGACGAGCGGAGACGAGCGGAGACGAGCGGAGACGAGCGGAGACGAGCGGAGATGAGCGCAGGAGGGCAGGCGATGGCGACGGCGCAGGAGCTTCTGGAGGAGGTCGCGGCGGAGGTGCGGGTCTGCACGAAGTGTGACCTGTGCAAAGGCACGAAGAACGGTGTGCCGGGCGAGGGCAGCGCCAACGCCGAGGTAATGTTCATCGGCGAGGGGCCAGGCTTCCACGAAGATCGCCAGGGTCGGCCATTCGTCGGGCCAGCAGGCCAGTTCCTCAACGACCTGCTGGCGAGCATCGGACTGGACCGCTCGACCGTCTTCATCACCAACGTCGTGAAGCATCGCCCGCCAGAGAACCGCGACCCGCTGCCAGAGGAGATCGCCGCCTGCGGTGAGTATCTGAGCCGCCAGATCGCGGCGCTCAACCCCAAAGTGATCGTCACGCTGGGGCGCTTCTCGATGGCGCGCTTCTTCCCCGGCGCCAAGATCAGCGCGATTCATGGGCAGGCCAAGAAGATTGATGGGCGCGTGGTGGTGGCGATGTTCCATCCGGCGGCGGCGCTGCACCAGAGTAGTCTGCGCCAGACGGTGGAGGAAGACTTCAAGCGCGCCATCCCCGCCGCGCTAGCCGAGGCCCGCCGCCTGGCGAGCGAGGGCAAGCTGGCCAGCCAGCAGAGCGCCGCGAAGGACGACGGGCGCGACGAAAGCCCACCCCCGCAGCAACTCTCGCTCTTTTAGGCCGCGCTACCATCCCTCCGGCGCTGCGCCTGCTGATGGGCGCTGTGGACGGCGTGGCCGACGTGCGCCGTGCTGCGGATGACCTCGAACGTCTTGGAGAAGCCGCCCAGCACGGGGGTCAGCGCGAGGGCGTTGAGCGCCGCGCCAACGTGGTCGTGATGACGCAGGTCGGCGGTGAGGTCGCGCACGGCGCAGATGGACCCGATCAGCGGGATAAAGCTGACGGCGATCTGTGTGACGGCGCCCGGCAGGCCAAGATCGTGCGCGAAGTCGCCAAAGAACAGCCCCGCGCTGATATCGCCGACGAAGGAGCGCCGACGCGCTGGGCGGCGCACGACCGTCGCAGCCTCTGGCGTGGCCTGCGACGCTGGTGGCCCGCTACGTGAGTCATACCCAGAGGGCGTAGAATCTTGCATGGCGCCTGCTCCCATCTCGCTCAGACCGCACGCCGAATCATCAGCGTCTGTCAGGTATACGCTCGACCAAAGCTCACGGTTTGCGACGCCGTGCGCTCGTTGCGTTCGTTGGCGCGCTGTGTATACTGGTGGCGAACGCAGCCCGCTCCGCAGATTCAGTCTATCATAGCGTGATAGATGCGTGTGGGGCAACGCATCAACCTCAGCGGTGTAGTTGGATGGATGGGGAGGCGCCACGATGGGCAAGGCGACTATTCTGATGTTCTGGGTAGGCGGTCTGATCTTCACAGTCGTCGGCGCCGTACTGGCGCTTCAGGTTCCCTTGCAGGAGTTGCAGGGGCCACCCTCGCTGCAATCGCCAGTGATGATTCCAGGGCTGCTGCTCATCATCGCTGGCGTGGCGAATTTCATCGCGTGGGTGGGCGCGCTCGTGCTGGCAGGCCGACTCGGCGCATGGGGCTGGTTTGTCGCAGTCTTCCTGCTGGGCAGCCTCGGCCTGCTCATCTACCTCATCTTCGGCCCGGATGAATACGGCCCAGAGAACGATTACAGCGCCTACGAGGAATACGGCGATTTTGGCGGCTGATGCGAATTGGGCTAGCTGGCAAGCGTACCCTCACCCCAACCCCTCTCCCAGCGGGCGAGGGGCTTTTGGATTGCTCTCGCCCAACTGCTGTCCGTGAAGGCGGCGCGTTGACTGGCGTGGTCGGGCGGCGTCCGTAGCGGGCGGGCTAGCGCTGGCTCTACACTGCCTCACAAGACGTGAGGAGGCGCTACCATGCGTGGCGCACAGTGAAGGGCGGTGGGCTGATGAGCGGGGCGCGGGGCAAGACGAGAGCGCGGGGCGAGGCGACGACAGCGAAGCGGGGCAGGCGCGCGGCGCCCACGCAGCCCGCCGCGCCTGTGCGGAGAATGGGGCCGAGCATGGCGTTGGGCATGGGACTGGGCAGCGAGCCATTCTCGCCGGGCGAGCCGATTCGCCCGACGCCGGGGCTGGGTGGGCCAGGCGGCGCGCCGCGCCAGTGGGCGTTTCCGGTTGGCTACAACATCGCGCAGTATCCGCGTGCGACGGAGCAGACGAGCTTCGAGCAGTTGCGCAGCCTGGCCGCGCTCTACGATGGGGCGCAGCTCTGCGAGCGGGTCTATTTCGATGTGCTGGGGCGGCTGGAGCTACGCGCGCTGCCTCGCGCCGAGCTGGTGGCGGAGGACGAGCGGCCCAACTCACCGCGCTGGCGCGAGGCGACCCGGCGGATCGAGGCGTTTCTGGAGAGTCCCGACCGGACACAGGACCTGCGCGCGTGGCTGGTGGCGTTCGTGCGCGACCTGCTGGAGATAGATGCCGTGGCGATCTACACGCGGCGCACACGCGGCGGCGACCTCTTCGCGCTGGAGCTGGTGGCTGCCGACACGATCAAGCCGCTGCTCGATGGCGCGGGCCGTCCACCGCTGCCACCCGCCGCCGCCTATCAGCAGTTTCTCTATGGCGCGCCCGCTGGCTGGTACTCGCGCGACGAGATGGACTACATCCGCGAGACGGCGCGCACCGAGAGTCCTTACGGCATCTCGCGCGTCGAGCGCATCATCCTGCGGGTCAATCAGGCGTTGCGCAAGCAGAGCTTCGATCTGGCGCGCTTCACCGATGGCGCGACGCCGCTGGGCATCATTCAGCCGCCGGAGGGGCTGCCGTGGACGCCTGAGCAACTGGAGACGTTCGAGCGCGCCTTCAACGGACTGCTGGCGGGGGCCGACCGCATGCGCGTGCGGGCGCGGGCGCTGCCACCGGGGGCGACCTGGCGGGCGCTCGCTGGCGATGATCCGCTGGTGGAGTTTGACCGCTTCCTGCTGAATGTGACGGTGGCAGCCTATGGTCTGACGATGGATGAACTCGGCTTTACGGGCAGCAGCAACCGCAGCGTGGGGCAATCGCAGGAGAACGTGGTTTATCGCCGGGCGGTGGCGCCAGTGGTGACGCTGGTGGCGGCCTACCTGACGCGCAAGGTGCGGCGCTGGCTCGACGACCGCTTCACCATCAGCTTCGGCGGCTTCGAGGAGCCAGAGGATTTTGCGGCGCGCGCCGAGGCCTTCGCCAAGCTGATTCCGCTGGGCGTGGTCTCGGCGGCGGATGCGGCGCGCCAGCTGCAGCTACCGTTTCCCGGCGCGCGACCGCATCCCGTGGCCAACGCTGCGCAGGAGCGCGGCTGGGAGTGAGCGCTTACTCCAGGGCAGCGGTTGCGCGCTCGCGCACGCGCAAGCGGATGCCGTAGAGTGGAACCGCCGTCACGCGGTAGAACTGCACGAGCGTCTGGTCGGGAACCGCCTCCAGCGTGTAGCGCCGCAGCGTCTGCGAGACCAGCGCCTTGATCTCGACCTTGGCGAAGTTGATGCCGATGCAGACGCGCGGGCCGCCGCCGAAGCCTACCAGCCCATAGGGAGTGCGCTTGTGCTCCTCACGCGGCGCGGCGAATCGCTCGGGATCGAAGACCTCTGGCTGCGCAAAGACCGCTGGCAGCAGGTGCGAGGCCGCAATGGAATAGAAGACGTATTTCCCGGCTGGCACGTGGTAGCCCGCGAACTCGAAGTCCTCCACCACGCCGCGCGGCCCATTGCTGACAGGCGGATAGACTCGCTCCGCCTCCAGCAGCACGAGATCGAGGTACTTCATGCGCTTGATCTGGTCGAGGGTTGGCTCTGCGGTCGGGCCGACCAGCGCAAGCTGCTCATCCAGCACGCGCTGCGTCACCTCAGGCTGCTGCGTGAGCTGATAGAGCAGCCACGACGCGAGGCTGGTGGAGGTCTCGTGCCCGGCGACCAGCAAGATATTCGCGTGGGCGATGATGCGCTCATCACTCAGCGGCTGCCCGGCGGCGTCCTTGGCTGTCACCAGCAGCCCCAGGATGTCGTCGGTTGGGTGGGCGCGGCGCTCGGCGATCTTCGGGCGAATCAAGCCATCCAGCTCGGCGCGCAACGCGGCCATGCGGGTATCCCACTCCTCCGGGCTGCTCACCATCATACCCAGCATCAGCATCTGCGAGAAGACCTCGCGGAAGCGGTCAACCTCCGGCCCCGCGCGCAGACCGGTCAGCGCCTCGGCGGCGACATCGAAGGTGATCTTGCGCGCCTCCTCGTAGACATCCACCTCGCCGCGCTCGCCCCATGTGGCGATGCGCTCGCGAATGATACGGTTCATCAGCGGCACGTAGCGATCCATGTAGGAGATCGCAAACGCGGGGTTCATCAGGTGGCGATGCGCGTCGTGTTCAGGGCCATCCATCGAGAGCAGGCCATCGCCGAAGATATAGGACACGCTGAACATCTCGCCCCAGCCGATGTGGTGCGAAAACTTCAGGCGGTCTGAGAGCAACATGAAGCGATTCGCCTCTGGCCCCACCAGATAGACCACCTCGGCGCCGAAGTTCGACGCGCGAAAGATCGGCCCATGCTGGCGATACATCTCGGCCAGAAACGGCCCCGTCCGCATCTGATAATCCTCTGGCAGCTCAACAACGGGAATCTGCTCGAATGGCTTCACGCCTACGCTCATGGTCATCGTCTGCGCTCCCTACGCTCCCTACACTGCGCCCAACGCGCTCAGGCTCACCACCAGCGCGAGCGGGCGTCGTAGCATCGCCCGCGCACACATCGTAGTGTACGGCGCGGCAGGGCTGAAAGTTGAGGGTAGGCTCACGATTGGCGGCGGGTGACCCGTCACCCCAATCGCTCTCCCAGCGGGCGAGGGGCCAGGGGAGAGGGTTAATGACCACGGATTGCCCGTCATCGCCCGTAACAGAAGGGGCGCCGTGCGCAACCTATATACAGAAAGCCAGAAAACGTGGACGAGCGTCGTTCGCGGCATACGCTCCTGGCTTGCAATCCTCTGGTATGCGGCTACACCGTAGCGATTCCGATCCTCCAAACCGCGAACCTGCCGATTCTGCTACACACGGGCAGCGTCGGCAGGTTCGTTTTGTGCGCTGATGCGAGAGCCGCGCCTACTGGCGCATGTCCGCCTGGGTGAAGCGATAGACTGCCAGCGCCAGCAGCGCCGCCGCCAGCGCGAGCATCACGAGCGTTCCCGTCCAGTTGACGCCGTTGATCACCGGCTGGCCGTAGACGTGGAAGATCGAGAGGTTGAACACCCAATCAGGAAATTTGAGCACACTCTGGATCAACTCAACCAGGAACGAGAGCGTGGCCAGGCCACCCACGATGCCGAGAATCACGCCGGAGGAGAACCGACCCGCCAGCGCATAGACCAGCGCCCCGGTCAGCAGCCCCAGCGGAATCAGCCCCAGCCCGGCGCTCGCCAGATCGCCGCCGCTCAGCGTAAAGCCGCTGAGCGCGCCGCCCAGCAGCGGGGCAAGCCAGGCGGCGGCTCCCAGTGCGACCACCCCAACGACCACCGTCACGAAGCGCTCCAGCGGCAGCCGCCAGCGTGGCAGCGGCTCGCCCAGCACGGTCTCCAGCCGTCCACGGTCGAGGTCTTGCGCCCAGTTGATGGCGAAGAACATCGCCGCCAGCACTACGACGAACGGGATGAACGCGAATTCAATCCCGGAGATGAAGCCGTTATTGGTGTTCATGTTCGCGCCGTTGAAGAGCGCTTTGAGGACCGCGCTACTCTGGAAGGCTTGCGCGATGACTTTCTCGGCGGCCTGCGCGATGAAGACCGCGTAGACCCCGAAGACACCAATGCCAACGATCCACCAGAAGATCGAGAGCCAGTTCGCCGCCAACGCGCGCGCCGCCACGCCGCGCAGCGAGCGGTCGCCCTGTGCGCGGGTCAGCGTCACCGCTGGCGCAACTGGTGGGCGTCGCGTCGCGGATTGGCTCGCTCGCGACCAGAGCTTCACCACATCACCTGCGTCGCGCCGGACAAAGAGCCACATGCTGGCGGCCACCAGCACAACACTGATCGCCAGCAACACCAGCAGTGCGCCAGGATTCGTCCCATAGGTGGGGATGATCGGCTTGCTCAGCTCTGAGTAGTAGTTGATCGTGAGACCCGAGACCCACGCTGGGCCGTTGCTCGAACGCATCGCGCCGGCCACCAGGAAGTCCAGCGCCATGTAGGCGCCTGCGATGCCCGCCGCCGCCCCCGCCGTGCGCGTGAACTGCGAGAAAAAGATGCCCAGCGCGCCATAGATGAACGTGGCAAGGATGATGTTTACGCCCGCCAGCACTGATCCGCTGACATCCGGCGAGAGTTTGGCCGACGCCAGGCCCAGTATCAGGAACGCCGTAATAATCGCGCCGGCCAGGATGATGCCCAGCGCAAAGGCGATGATCTTCTCGCCCATCAGCCGCGCGCGGCTGACCGGCTCGCCCAGCAGCAGATCGAGCGCGCCGCTCTCCTCATCGCCGCGCGTCAGATGCGCCCCGGCGATCACCGCCCAGATGCCCAGAACGAGCGGCAGCAGCCCCAAAAACTTGAAGGTGATGTAGCCCTGTGGTGTGCCGATGGCCACCGGATCGCCGAAGAAACTGAAACTCTGTGTCACGGACGAGAGCTGCCCTGCCGCCGTCGCAATGGATGGCGAGGCCGCAGCGGTCGCCATCAATAGCAGCCCCAGGCCGATGCCCCACGCCAGAATCGCTACTCGATAGGCCCGCAGCGATTTGCTCCAAATCGCCCCGAAGGCCCAGCCCGCACCCACTTGCTGCGGGCGCGCTACTACTATCGCCATGCTGCGCTCACCTGTCCTCTCACTGCCAAGGGTCGTCGTCACGCCGCCAATGTGACAGCTCAGGCGACAGGCTCGCTCACTGGCTCATAGAACCGCAGGAAGATGTCTTCGAGGCTCGGCTCATGCGTCGTCACGTTCAGCGCGCCGTGCTCGACGGCCACGCGCAGCGCCTCGGCCATGTCGCCCGTCAGCGTGATGCGCGCGGTGTTCGGCTCGTCGGTTGTCACGGAGATGACGCCCGGCAGCGCGCTGAACCACGCCGCCTGCGCAGGGCCGCTAAACTGCGCCTCCAGCACACGCTGGCGCAGGTCTCTCAACTCGTTGACGCCGCCGACCTTCACCAGCCGTCCCTCGCGAATGATGCCGACGCGGTCGCAGGTATGCTCGACCTCCGGCAGAATGTGCGACGAGAGGAAGACCGAGCGGCCATCGGCGCGCACCTCGGCGACCAGCTTATAGAACTCTTGCTGATTGAGTGGGTCCAGGCCGCTGGTTGGCTCGTCGAGAATCAGCAGGCGGGGCTTGCCCATGAACGCCTGCGCCAGGCCGACCTTCTGCTTGTTGCCGCGCGAATACTCGCGGAAGCGCTTGCTGGGGTCCAACTCTAGCCGCTCAACGAGCTGGGTGAGATAGGCGTGGTCCACGCCGCCGCGCAGGTTGGCGAGGTAGGTGAGAATCTGCGCGCCCGTCAGGCCAGGATCGAAGCTAAACTCGCCGGGGAGATAACCCACCAGCCGCTTGACCTCCGGCGCCTGCGTCCAGCAGTCCAGCCCACCGATGAGCGCGCGCCCCGTCGTTGGATGCAGCAAGCCCATCAGCGTGCGAATGGTGGTCGTCTTGCCCGCGCCGTTTGGCCCCAGGAAGCCGAAAACCTCGCCATCGCGAAGCTCGAAGGTCACATCCTCCACGCCACGGCTCGCGCCGTAGCGCTTGGTCAGCCCCTCCACCTGGACGAGCGCTGTCGTCGGCGCCGCTGAAGTCGCAGGCGTCGTTGTTGATGGTGTCGCCATGTCCGCTGTCTCTCCGCTGCGACTGGTACTGCCCAGCCGCATCTTCGCCCGGGATGAACAAGGTACTCGCTCACCGTCTGCGCAGATGCGCGGCGGCAGGCCAACGCATGCTTCCGCTAACGGTCTCGCTCAATCGCCACGTTCGCATCAGGCGCATCGGCGCCGGGAACGCTGGCGTGATCGAGCGCTGGGTATCGCTCGGCGCTTGCAGCCCTTGCAGCGTTTGTAGCCCGCTGAGCGCTCTTACGCTCACTCCAGCGCTCCTGCATGCGATAGGTCTCCTCGATGGAGAACACGCAATAGTCGCGCATCACCTCCAGTCGCTCGCGCGCACGCACATCCTCAGGGCCAAGGGTCGCCAAGCCGCGCTCAGCCATCGAGAGCGACGCCTTGCTCGCCTCGACCATCAGCAGCGCGCGGCGCTCCCACACCGCATCGCTAAAGCGATAGAAGTCGCGCCGGTCGCCGGGAATGCCCACACGCGCGACGTACTCGTTGTGCAGCGCGATGCGGATGTTTGTCGAGACGGAGGCGCGCGAGACGAGCAGCGCTCGCGCCATGTCGTCCAGCGTCAGCGGTCGGTCTGAGAGCATCAGCAGACCCAGCAGGCGCCCGACGAGGCGTGGCAAGCCAAAATGCTCGAAGAACACACCCAGGCTCTCGATATACTCGCTTTGCTCGAACGTCAATTGCTCTGGGTCAGCCATGGGGTTTGCTCACTCACCTTCCAGTCTCAGACGCCGCATTGTCGTCACCTCTATGAGGAACAGTACATCCGTCAGAAGTTTCAGTCAATACTGAAAGATATGAATCTTGTGAAACATATCGTATCGCGACCATCTTGTCCGGTGGCGGGAGGACGGCTGATCGGTGCGGGGGACAAGAGCGGGGGACAAGAGCGGAGGACAAGAGCGGGCGCGCGAGCTTTGCCGGTTGTGGCTGAGCGTATCGAGAGAGGCGTGCGGAGGCTCCCAGCGGAGGATGTGAGGATGTATCAGTCGGACGTGGTGGGCGCGCCTGCATCCCTGTGCGCGGATGCCCGCATGTGGTCCAGAGCAAGCAGCCCACGGCCAAACTGTGCGCGCCAGCAGACATACTCATGCCCGCCGCTGAACTCGGCATAGGTGAGCGAGTTCCCTTTGGCCCTGAGGAGATTGCGGAAGTGACGCACAGCGGCCAGCTCGGACGGCCCCTCTGGGCAGACGGTGCGCCGGAGGTTGTTCTCGAAGCGGCCTACATCAACGTAAAAGCGTACTGGCCGCTGTGGCAGGTCTACGAGATAGCGTGACACCCACTCAAAATCAGGGTCGTCGGGCGGGGTCCAATAGACGGATGGTGACTGCGCCAGGACGTTCCCAAACACGTCCGGGCGCGTGAGCGCAGCATAGATCGCCGCGAGTCCGCCATCGCTTGAGCCGCCGACAATGGTCGCGGCGGGGTCGTGTGTAATCGCCACCTGCGTGTGCGCCCAGGGCAGGAGTTCCTCGGTCAGAAATCGCACAAAGGGTGGATAGCACGGCAATTCGCGTTCGCGCGCCTCGTAACTCAGATTGCAGACCATGAGGACAACCATCGGCGCAAGCTGCCCGCTCGCCACGAAATTGTCCATGATCGTGGGAACGGGGATGTCATTCGTGTAGGTAAAGCCATCGAAGAGAATGGCCACAGGATACGGCTCGGCGTCGGGGTGGTAGCCTGGAGGAGTGTAGATCCAGATGCGCCGGGTATTCTCCAGGATTGCACTGTGCAGGCGGCGCATCGTCAGTGCTCCATGCGGCACGTCGGAGTCCGGAGTGACATCGAGCGCCACAGGCGCGCCAGCCATCTCGATCAGCGACTGAATCTCCTCGTCATCGCCGCCTTCTTCGTCAGCGCTTAGCACGAAGCGCTGGTGACCGAGGGGGTCTTCTGGACGACGACGTCATATTCTCCGTCGCTCTGGGCCACACTGTCGTCGAGTGATGGGTCATTGAGGCGCAACTGATAGGTCGTCCGCACATCGTTGGGTGCGCGATAGGTGCGATACCACAGATTCGTCTCGCGCAAGCGGCGCATCTGGTTCTGCGCGGCGCTCAGCCCGCCCAGCGCATTCGCCAGGGGTCCGCTGATGGCGACCGAACGGGTATCGCCTGTATCGCCTGTATCGCGCCAGAGAAACGTGAGCCACACATGGGTATCGTCGTTCGGAATCGGCTCGATGAGCGGCGCGCCGCCTGCGCTCACGTCATCCCAAAACGCACTGAGCGCCTGTAGATGGCCACCCGCAAGCGCGTCGTCGAGCTGACGCACACGCGGGCTTAACGGCGTATCAGGTGTATCGTGCGTGTCGAGCGTACCCATGCAGGCGCCTCATCCGACAACTAGTATGACACTCAGTGTGACACTCAGTGTGACGCGCCGCCGCGTTCCCTACCTCATCAGGCAGACTATAGCCGTTGACACCGACCCTTCGCCACATGATTGTCACGAGCGTCCCAAGACAGACAGGAATCTTGCCGTGCGCTGGAACCTGTTTCAACTTGGCATGGTCAAAAAGGCGCTAGCGTGAGAGCGGTAAGTAGGGTAGAATATGTGAGACTACGGGGCGTGCGCCCTGTGAAAGGAGTACCCATGCGCGTTCTCTCAGGCCCACCTCGCTACTTCTTTCTGCGGCGGGCGCGTGGCGCTCACGAAGAAGTCGCTCACTGGCCGCCGGACACCAAGTCGCCCCAGCCGCCAGAAAACCTGCTCTGCGTCGCCGTGCGCCTGCTTCCTGATGAAGGCGCGTGGCGTGCGGAACCTGTCGAGAGCGAGGCCGACCTGCGTACCGAGGTCGAGGGCGCATTCGTGCTGACGCGCGAGACCGCCTTTGGCCTCGCACGCGAGACCCGCAGCGATGCGACGCTGGCGCTACTCGGCGTGCGCGTGATGCGGGTCGATGGCGCCGACTATGCCAGCCATCTCGTCGTGCGCGCCACCAGCGGCATTGGCATGGTTGGACGTTCTACACCGCTCGTGATACCCATCGGCGCGATGATTCTGGGGGCCTATGTCGAGCGTGGCGCGCGCGCCGAGGCCGAGCTAGACCTGCGCCTGACGCCGCCGCAGGTCGCGTCATCTCCCGTGTACATGAGCGACGCCGCCATCGAGCGTAGCGTCGGGCGCGCGCTCGATCAGGCGATCCTCTCACCGGTCGCGCGCCACGCCATCACCTACGAGATTCTGGCGGGTCGTGTCTCGCTCTATGGCCGCGCGGAGTTTAGCGGCATCGGCGAAGAGGCCCGCGCGGCGCTGGCCCAGACACCGGGCGTCGTGGATGTGGACGACCACCTCGTCTACACTGACCTGCTCAAAGATCAGGTCGAGCAGGCGCTCGCGGCGAAGGGGCTGGACAATATCGCGGTGCTCTGCGAGCATGGGCTGATTGATCTGAGCGGAGTGGTGCCAGACTCGAAGACGAAGTACAAGGCGAAAGACACGGCGGCGGGCATCCCCGGCGTGCGCGGCGTCATCATCCAGGACCTCAAGGTCGCCGATGGAGCGTCCGTCTAGCGCACAGCGCTCGTCGTCCTCGCACGCCACCCTCAGCGCTCCGCATGCACCGGATGCGGAGCGTTTCGTTCGCTCACCCGCCTGTCGCTTTGCTTGACGGCTCGCATACGGGGGGCCATAATGCCGTGTAGTGTTTCCCCTCCAGAGTGGCGACTCCCTCTCCAGACTCCGCAGGCGCGCAGGGGGATGCGGCGGGAGGCGAGCGCGCCCGAAGGTCGTCTTGCGGTCACCCGCGAGGACACGACATCCACCGATTGGACGCCGAAGGGACGCGCGGCAGGCGGATACGGGCCGACGAAGACGACGCAGGCGCAGGAGTTCGACGAGCATGGGGCAGCCGGGGCAGACCTCGCTGAGCGAGCGTCTTCGGAGTATCGAAGCGGAGATTGCGGCAGGCCAGGCCGAGAGCGCCCTGGCGCATTGCCAGGAGATCTTCGCGCAGTATCCGCGCGCCCTCGCCGTGCAGCGCGTGCTGGGTGAAATCTACCTGGCGCTGCGCAAGCCACGCGAGGCGCTCGGCGCGCTCGACCGCGCGCTGGCAGGCGATCCCGAGGACGCCCGCGCCTGCTGCGCCCGCGCCATCATCCACCAGATGCACGGCGATCCCGTCGCGGCGCTGAGCTGGTATCGCCGCGCCTGCGACGCCCGCCCCGACGACCAGACGCTCCGCGCGACCTACCGCGAGATGGCGACTCCACTTGGCCGACCACCCTATCAGCCGACGCGCCTGGGGCTGGCGCGGCTCTACGTGCGCGGCTCGCTCTTCACCCACGCCATCCGCGAGTGGGAGACGCTCGTCGCCGAGAACGGCGATCTGCTGGAGGCGCAGGTGGGGCTGGTCGAGACACTCTGGCGCAGCGAACGCATCCAGGAGGCTGAGGAGTGGGCGCGGCGCGTGCTGATGAACGCGCCCGCCTGCGTCAAGCCGCTGCTGATCGTCGGCGTCATCGCCCACGACACAGGGCGCGCCACCGACGCTGATCGCTATCTCCAGCGCGCCGCCGAACTCGACCCCGACCACCGCATCGCCCGCGCACTCTTCGCCGACCGCGCAGTGGACGACAAGGCGCTACGGGCGCTCTTCTGGGGCGATGAGCCAGTTGGCGCGGGAGCAGGTCAGGGCGCCTCCTATGGACCACAGCGACAGACGGGCCAACTGGCCTTCAGCGTGGGCGCTCCGTCGCTGGCCAACCTGGGGGCTGCGCTCTCACGCCCAGACCTCACTGCCACGCGGCCCCAGAACCTGCCACCGGAGTTCCACAGCATGTTCAAAGAGACCGAAAACATGCTGTGGGGGCCCGACCACAGTGACCCCGGCGCCGGGCCTCCTATGGCGATGCCCGCGCCAACCACTCCGCCATCCACTCCGTCGTCCGCTCCGGCGCCCATGCAGCCAGACGCCGCGTTCATGGCGCCGCAGCCAATGGCAGCGCCGCCGAGCGGTCGCCTCGATCAGCAGCCGCTTGAAAGCGCCACGCAATTCGTGCCGCCAGCCATCGCCGAGAGCCAGTTTGCGCTGGGCGACACTGAGACACGCCGCGCGATTCGCTGGGTGCAGTGGTTGCAGGCGCAGGGCGCGCGCACACGCGACGACGCGCAGCGTGGTCGGCCCACCGGCTCCCTCGATGCGCTGCTCGGCGGGCCACGGCCAGCGACGCCCGCAGGCGGAGTCAACGGCGCGCCCCCCGTCCCATTCAACGGGCTGCCTGGGCGTCTGAATGTGACCTCGCTGCCTACCACTGGCCCCACTGCGACGCCAGCATCGTCGGGCGTATCGGGCGCGCCAGCGGGGCCATCGAGGCCATCGAGGCCGTCCGTAGCATCCAGGCCGTCGGGGCCGATCCTGCCGCCGCGCGCTGGAGTCTCAGCCCCGCTCAGCGGGCCGCTGACGGGGCCACTGCCGCAGCCGCATCCCGACGAACTGCGCCAGATGTTTGCGCAACTGGAGCCGGGCGCCCAGCCCAGCAGCCATAGTCCCGCCAGCGCGCCCGCCAGCGTGCCTGCTGAGCCGTCAGATGGAGCGCAGAGCGCGTGGCCAGCCGCGCTAGCCGACGCCTTCGAGTGGCCGAGCCAGCCGGGCGCCGCAGCATCGGGCGCGCAGACGCTGGGGAATGGTCAGCCCACCCCCGACCTGACGCTGGAGGCGCTGGAGGGCGCGCACTCCGCCCAGGGCTATCAGCCATTCACGCTGGAGCCTGGCGCGCTGGCCTCCTTCGATGGTGGCCGGTCGAGCGGCGCGTCAGGCGGCGTGTCAGGCGGCGCGCCAACAGGCGAGACGGCCCGCGCGCTCAATGAATTCTTCCAGGGGCCAGAGGAGCCGCCGCTTGCGCCAGCCGCGCCAGAACGGGCTGCGCAGCCAACGATTGCGCCGACGGACTATCCGGCGCGGCTGGCGGCGGCGCGTGCGCTGCGCGAGCACGGCGCGCTCGACGAGGCGCTAGTGGAGTATCGCGCGTTGCTGAAGAATGCGCCAGACCTGCTCCCCGACGTGCTTGGCGATCTCGAAGCGTCGCTGGACGAGCAGCCAGAGCATCCCGAGCTGCATCGGCTGCTGGGAGACGCGCGCATCCGCCAGGGAGACTACATGGCGGCGCTGGAGTCGCTCAACCGGTCAGTCTCGCTGACCCAGCCCACCGACGAGTAGCGCGACGAGTAGCGCTCGCCTGACGCTACAGAGAGATGAGGAACGCCCGTGGAAACGATTCTGCAGCGCCTGATGGCGGTGGATGGGGTGATTGGCGCGCTGCTCGCCGGGAAGGATGGGCTGGTGGTCGCCAGCACGCTCGACGGCGACGATGAGGAGTTGCTTGGCGCGATGGCCGCCGCCGCCTACGACGCCGCCAGCCGCTACATCGAGCAGCTTGGCGTGGGCGACATCCGCCATGCTACCTTTGAGGCGCCCGGCGGCATCGTGCTGGTGACGGATGGCGGCGAACTGCTGGTCGTCGTGCGCTGCGCCGTGCAGGCCAACCTTGGCCGCATCCGCATGGAGGCTGGGCAGGCCAGCCTGCGCCTCGCCGAGCAGATCGGCAGCTATTAGCGGCGCCCCTCACCTCCAGTTCCTCTCCCAGCGGGCGAGCGGAGCGACTGGATTCCCCCATTCCTAAATGAGGCGCGCGACCAGCCGGTGAGGTCGCGCGATAATGTGGTACAGGCGGTACAATAGAATGGCCCGCGCGCTGCGTGCGGGCCATGCAGTCATGACACCCAACCATTCTTGTGGAGGATAGACCCCCGTGGAGCGAACGCTCATCATCGTCAAGCCCGAAGGCGTGCAGCGCGGGCTGATCGGCCAGGTGCTCTCACGCTTCGAGAGCAAGGGATTCAAGATCGTTGGCCTCAAGCTGATTCACATCTCGCCAGAGCTTGCGGCGCGGCACTACGCGGAGCATCAGGGCAAGCCCTTCTACGAAGGCCTCATCAAGCACATCACCTCCAGCCCGGTCGTCGTCGGCGTACTCGAAGGACCGAATGTCATCGGCGTCACGCGCGCGTTGATGGGGCCAACCAAGCCCTGGGAGGCGCCCGCTGGCACGATTCGTGGTGATTACGCGGTCAGCATGGGCCTCAACATCATCCACGGCTCTGATGGCGCAGAGTCGGCGGCTCGCGAGATCGGCGCCTTCTTCGCGCCCGGCGAACTGCTCGACTATCCACGCGCCACCGATCCGTGGATCATCGAGGACTAGCCCCCTCCCCCAACCCCTCCCCCGCTGCGGCGGGAGAGGGGAGACCCGAAGAGCCACCTCTGCCGCGTTGTGGTGGGAGGTGTTGGGGAGGGGCGCGCCAAAACGCCAACAGATCAGGCGGATTGGGTAGAACAACTGCATCATCGAGCATGAAGTCACCTGGGCGTGCGACAGGAAGGGCATGGGGTCTATGTGGCAATCGCAGGCGCGGCGATGGGGGATGGCGGCGCTGGCGCTGATCGCGCTTGCGAGCATGGCGCTCGCCGGGTGCGCATTCTCGCGGGGAGGCGCATCATCATCGAGAGTGACGAGCATTCCGCGCTACCAGCATATCTTCCTGATCGTGATGGAGAATCACGACTACGATGACATCATTGGCTCCAAGCAGGCGCCACACCTCAACGCGCTCGCCCATCAGTACGGCCTCGCCACGAACTACTGGGCGGTCGCGCATCCCAGCGAACCCAACTACATTGCGCTGCTCGGCGGCAGCACGTTTGGCGTCGTAGACGACAACTCCTACACACAGAACGCCATCAATGAGCCGTATCTCGGCAGCCAGCTCGAAGCCGCGCGCCTCACCTGGAAGAGCTACCAGCAGGGTTTGCCAGCTCCTGGCTTCACTGGCGACACGTCAGACTCTGCGGGCAATGTCTACGCCTCCAAGCACAACCCGTTCCTGAACTTCCTGCCCCACTATCCCCAGGACCAGCAGGCCGCCGAGCTGGCGAACATCGTTCCCGGCGCACAACTGGCGATCGACCTGAATAGTGACGCCACACCCAACTTCGCCTTCATCACACCTGGCCTCTGCGAAGACATGCACGGCGACCCAGCCTGTGGCGACGAGGATCAGCTGATCAGCAAGGGCGATAGCTTCGCCAACGATACCGTCACGCAGATCATGCAATCCAGCCTGTGGTCGCACGGCAATAACGCCATCGTCATCACCTGGGATGAAGCGACGCCCGGCCTTACGGTTGGTCCCAAGGGCATCGAGGCGGGTGGTGGCCATGTGCCGACCATCGTCATCACCAGCCACGGCCCACGCGGCATGACAGACGGCGCCGCCTACAACCACTATTCGCTGCTGCTGACCATCGAAGACGCCTTCGGCCTGGGCTGCCTGCAACAGAGTTGCCCGGTGGCGGGCGGTGTGCAGGCGATGGCGCCACTGTTTGCGGCATGAGCGCGCAGCAAGACGATGATTGACAGCCGCCGCTCGCAGGCGGCATCATGGCGCACATGAAGACGATCTATTCCACACAACACCAGCGGAGCGGCGTATGCCGCCTGCTGCGCCACAGACGCCCCCAGACGGGCCTGCTCGCCGCGTAAGCCCGGCACTTGCAGCGCACGCTGCATACGCTTACGCGGCTGGCTGAGCGCGCACGCTCCCGCATATCACTCGTGCCCCGCACGGCGTGAGCGATTACACGTAGCGCTCCATCCAGCCTCGCATCTCCTCGCCGGGCGCTCTCACCCCCTCGACCGCCATCTGTTTCCTGATCGAGAGAGCGTCGCGTCATCATGAATCTGCTGCCTGCTTTCCTTCGGCCTGCCGTTCGCGCAGTTGAGTCGCCGCGCACGCCGCTGGCCGGCGCTACGCCGCGCTGGGGTCGCGCCTTCAGCGTCTTCGCTGTGCTGGCGAATCTGGATACCGACAACGCCATCTGGCTGATCTACCTGGCGACGCGCGGCTATAGCCCGCTCGCCATCGGCCTCTTTGAGATGGTCTTCCACATCGCCAAATTTGTCGCCGAGGTTCCCACTGGCGTCTTCGCGGACCTGGTCGGGCGGCGCGCTAGCCTGCTCGCCGCATGCGGCTTTGGCGTCGCCAGCGCTCTGCTCTTCCTGGTTCCCACGCCGCAGATGATCGCCCTGTCCTTCGTCTGCTCCGGCATCTCATGGGCCTTCAAGGGCGGCGCACAGGAGGCGGTCGTCTGGACCCTTGCCAGCGAGAGCGCGGGCGCGCTTGCCGACGCGGGCGCGGTGGCCAGCCGCTATAGCCGGCTCTACAGCCGCTTCCTCGTGCTGACGCTGATCGCGGCGGCGCTGGGCGCAGGCGCCAGCGGCTTCCTGCTGCACTGGAATACCACGCTGCCCTTCGTCATCCGTGCGGTGGGGGTCGCGCTGGCGATTGTCCCACTGCTGCTGATGCCTGCGCTACGACCGGCGCGCGCCGATGTCGCCGAGCGCTTCCATCCGCTGGCGCATATCCGCACGGGGCTGGGCGCCGCCTGGCGCAGTCCGCTGCTGCTGGGCTTGCTGCTGCTCTCCGCGCTGGAGGGAACGGTCTTCACAACCTCCAATTACTACACCCAGCTCTACTTTCACGGGCTGGGCTTCAGCGCTGCGCTAATCGGCGTGATCTTCGGCGTCGGCGCCGTACTCGACTTCCTCTATACGGGAGCCGCGCCACGCATCATCGCGCGCGTGCGACGGCGCTGGCTGATTCCAGGACTGGTGGCAGGCGTCTCGCTGGGACTGCTGCTGATGAGCGGCGCGCAGCCAGTGGTGGGGCTGGTCGGGTTCCTGCTGATCTTCCGCGCCAGTGATGCGCTCTTCGTCCCGGCCATCAGCACGGCCATCAACGCCCGCGCGCCCGAAGCCCAGCGCGCCACCGTCCTCTCGCTGGAGACTGGCCTCTTCAGCGCCGAGATGATTGCGCTCTTCCCGCTGTTTGGCCTCGGACTCAGCCACGTCAGCTATCAGCAGGCGTATCTTGGTGTTGGCATCGGCCTCTCGCTCGGCGGCGTTGGCATCGGCGCGCTGGTCTGGGGGTTGCGACGCTGGCGCTCGCGGCGGGTTCATGATACGATACCTGCGCGAACGTGAACGGATGTTTCAGTCAGCGAGGGAGTTCGGGCGACTGTGGATGCGGTGGCGGACGCGCTCAAACGCTCGTTTGGGTATGACGAGTTTCGACCAGGCCAGCGTGAGATCGTCGACGCCGTGCTCGCGGGGCGCGACGCGCTGGCGTTGATGCCAACAGGTGGCGGCAAGTCGCTGACGTATCAGCTCCCCGCCACCATGCGGCCCGGCGTGACCGTGGTCGTCTCGCCGCTGATCGCGCTGATGAAGGATCAGGTGGATCGGCTGCTGGCGAATGGTGTCGCCGCAACGGCCATCACCAGCGCGCTCGACTCTGATGAGCGCGAACGGCGCGAGCAGGCCGCTCTGCGCGGCGAGTATCGCCTGCTCTACGTTGCGCCAGAGCGGCTGGTCAATCCGAACTTCCTGTGGCTGCTCCTCAAGCTTCAGCGCGAGCGCGGCATCGCCCTCTTCGCCGTGGATGAGGCGCATTGTGTCTCAGAGTGGGGCCACGACTTCCGCCCGGAATATCGGCAACTCGGCCAACTCCGCGAGCGCTTCGCCGATGTGCCGATGCTGGCGCTGACCGCCACGGCGACCGACCGCGTGCGCGCCGACATCCTCAGCCAACTGCGCCTGCGCGAGCCACTGGTGCATGTCGCCAGCTTCAACCGCCCCAATCTGCTCTACGATGTGCGGCAAAAGAGCAAGGGCGCCTACAACGAGCTACTGGCGGTCTTGCGGACACTGCGCCGCGAAGACCCCGACGCTCCGGCGATCATCTACTGCCAGTCGCGCAATGGCGTGGAGACGACCTGCGCGCAACTGGTGGCCGATGGCGTACGCGCGGCGCCTTACCACGCGGGCCTCAGCGCCGAAGAGCGCACCCGCAACCAGGAAGCGTTCATCCGCGACCACACCACCACGCTCGTCGCCACCGTCGCCTTTGGCATGGGCGTCTCGAAGCCCGATGTGCGGCTGGTGGCGCACATGGACACGCCGCGCAACCTGGAGAGCTACTATCAGGAGTCGGGGCGCGCGGGACGCGATGGCGAGCCTGCGCGCTGCCTGGTCTTCTTCTCGCCAGGCGACCGCGCCAAGGTCGAATACTTCATCAGGGAGATGAGCGACCCTGGCCAGCAGGCCATCGCGCGGCAGCAGTTCCAGCGCGTGCTGACGTGGGCGATGGATGGCGACTGTCGGCGGCGTGGCTTGCTCGCCTACTTCGGCGAGACGCTGGCAGAGGAGAACTGCGGCGCCTGCGACAACTGCCTGAACCCAACCGAGCGCGAGGATCGCACTGTAGACGCCCAGAAGCTGCTCTCCGCCGTCGCGCGCACCAACCAGCGCTTCGGCCTCGGCTATGTCATCGAGGTGCTGCGCGGCGCTCAGACGAAAGCCGTCATCGAGCGGGGGCATGACCAGCTCTCGGTCTATGGCATCGGCGCGACGCAGAGCGCGGAGGAGTGGCGTCATCTCGGCCACGCGCTGCTAGCCCAAGACCTGCTGGCCGAGGCGACGAGCGTGGGTGGCTATCCGACGGTGCGCCTGACGCCGCTGGCATGGGAGGTGATGCGCGGGCAGCGGATGGTCGAGGTGGCGCGTCCGCGTGCGCCGCTCCGCCAGGCGCGCGCCGCCGATGCGCAGATGGCGCAGATGGATGGCCCCGCGCGCGACCTCTTCGAGCGGCTGCGCCTGGTGCGCCGCGAGCTGGCTGAGGAGGCGCAGGTTCCTGCGTTCATGATCTTCGCCGATAGCAGTTTGCGCGCGATGGCGACACGCCGCCCAGTCACTCCGCCGCAGTTCGCCTCGATCTCCGGCGTCGGCGAGCGCAAGGTTGCGGCATTCGGCGATGCGTTCCTCAGCGAAATTCGCGCGTACTGTGATGAGCATGGGCTGGAGCTGTGGCCAGAGGGTGGCGATATCCCTGATGACGTGGCGACTGCCCGCCGCGAGCGCCGTCGCCGTGAGCGTCCCGAACGCGCCGAACGCGCCGATAGCTCCAGACTGCGCGATATGGACACCACCAAGCTGCCCACGGCGCGCCAGACGCTGGAGATGTTCCGTCGTGGGCTGAGCCTGGATGAGATCGCCGAGCAGCGCAACCTGGCGCACACGACGCTGGTAGGCCACCTCTGCGACGCGATGAATGCGGGCGAGGAGCTTGATCTGGAGCGCCTGATCCCCGGCGAGCGCCTGCGCCTGATCCTGGAGACGTTCGCCCGCCTGGGTGTGACGCCGCTCTCCCCGGTGAAAGAGGCGCTGGGCGACGCAGTGAGCTACGACGATCTGCGGGTCGCGCGAGCAGCGCTACGCAACCAGCAGGCGGAAGGGTGAGGCGAAACGCCGCAAAGCCCCGCTCCGGGTGGGAGTGCGGCGAGAACCGCCGCAACGCCCCTCTCCCGCCGCCGCGGGGGTGGGGTTGGGGTGGGGGCTACTCCTCCCGATACCGCTGCTTCGCGGCGCGGGCCAGGTCGCGGTTGGTATCACGCTCACGGATCGCCTCGCGCTTGTCGTAGAGCTTCTTGCC
>JAICSR010000448.1 GCA_025936795.1 Ktedonobacterales bacterium
CTTGATGATTGCCGAGGAGTCCACTGCCTGGCCGGGCGTGACGAAACCAGTCAGTGAGGGTGGCCTGGGCTTCTCCTACAAGTGGAACATGGGCTGGATGCACGACATCCTCCAGTACTTCCACCGCGAGGCCGTGCATCGTCAGTATCATCAGAATGAGATGACCTTCTCCTTCATGTACGCCTTCTCGGAGCGCTTCATGTTGCCGTTCTCGCATGACGAGGTGGTTCACATGAAGGGCAGCATGATCAACAAGATGCCCGGCGACCACTGGCAGAAGTTCGCCAACCTGCGCGCGCTCTACACTTTCATGTACGGCCATCCCGGCAAGAAGCTGCTGTTCATGGGCAGTGAGTTTGCGCAGTGGGCCGAGTGGAACTATGCAGGCTTCCTCGATTGGGGGTTGCTGGACGAGCATAACCCACTGGTCGAGCGGCACAGGCGCCTGCGCGACTTCGTCGCCCACCTGAATCGGGTGATGCGCGCGACGCCTGCGCTGCACGAGCTAGACGACCAGGCGGAGGGGTTCGAGTGGATTGATGGGAGCGATGCGGCGCAAAGCGTCGTGTCGTTTGCGCGCTGGGGCAAGCGGCGCGAGGACCTGGTGATCGTCGTGGGCAACTTTACCCCCGTGCCGCGCTATGACTATCGTGTCGGCGCGCCGAAGGCCGGACGCTATGTTGAGGTCGTCAACTCCGACGCGCTGGAATTTGGCGGCAGCGGCGTCGTCAACGCGGGCGCGCTCAGCACCGACGCCGTCAGCGCGCATGGCAAAGCGCATTCGCTCGCGCTCACCCTGCCACCGCTGGCGACAATTATGCTTCGTTTCACGGACGAGTAGGGCCGCGCAGTGCGGGCGCCGACGCACTTCAGCGCTCCAGATGCGCGCGGATGGCGGATGTCAGCAGATGTTAGCCGATGTTGAGAGAGGGCCAAGAGATGTCCAGAATGCAGGCCTCGGCCACGCGGATACTTGATGCGGAGCCAGCGGCGGTGTGGGACGCTATCACCGATTTCAGCGGCGCGCGCCCGAAGATGCTCCCCGACAATTATCAGGACTATCGCGTGGAGCGAGGCGCGGATGGCGCAGGCGTCGTGCTCTGCTACACGTTGCACGCTGGAGGCCGTGAGCGGGATTATCGCATGCAGGCTGAGGTGGTCACGCCGGGGCAGGAGCTACTCGAACGCGATCTAGCGTCCACCTATACGACGCGCTGGCAGGTGGAGCGGGTCGGGCCGGGCGCGCATGCGCGTGTGACGCTATCGAGCGCGTGGGAGAGCCGCGCCACGGGCGTCAACGGCTTCTTCGAGCGGCGGTTTGCGCCGTTGGGGGTGCGACGCATCCACCAGGAAACACTCGTCCGGCTGGGTCAGCTGATGCGTGAGCGCCAGTTAACCGGAGCCGGACGTTGAGTGTGCGTGGCGATGGACGCCACCGGGTCGCGTAAGCCTGCATGGCTCAGCGAACTGAGCCGTGCTTGAACGACCCGTGAATGGGCGCTACAGCGGTTGCCTGTGGCCGATATGCTTCGCATGGTCGGCGCGCCAGACGCTCGCGTCCGAGCTGGTCACACCCGCGTGATACGCACGCAGGGCATGCTCGCTGTCCACATCTGGTGAGGCGCAGGCGCGCGCCTCACCGCGAGAGTTCGTGTCAACTTCTGGTGATCTTCTGGCAAATGCTCCGCAAGGAGCCTGCGCGCCTGTTACGGGCGGCACTGCCATTCGCGCCAGCTATAGCCGTCGCGCTGGAAGATCTGGTATGCGGCATGGATGTTCGCATACGCATTGTAGGGGGACTGACCGGCGTACGAGGTCGAGCGCCAGGTGCTCGTGTCCAGAATCTGGAAGACGCCAGCGGCGTGCGCTCCAGCCACAGGCGTGTGGTTGTAGGCCGATGGGTTGAATCCGGACTCACAGCGCGCGATATTCAAGGCTCCCGCAGAGTAGGGGCCGAAGACCGCTTTGATCTCGTTGATTACGGCCTGCTGGCCGGGGTTCGCGGCGCCCACATGGCTCGGCGCGCTGGTGTGGACCGGGGCGCTCTTGGCGACGGACTTCTTGGTCGCAGCATGGGTCGTCGTCTTTGCGGCGGTTGCCGAAGCGCCATAATTCGGCACCCAGGCGGGATTGTCGGAAACGAGCTTGCCACCAGAGCGATGCCAGTGCTGTGTGCAATGGTACGCGCCATTGGACCATCCGTAGCAGAGCCAGCTTCCCTCGACCTGGTAGCCGCGATGGTACTGCAGATTGGCGCCGTGCGCCTGAACGGGCGCCGCGACAGCGGCTCCGGCCAGTGTGGCGGCGAGCGCGCCCGCCACGATCAGGGCATTACGCGCGCCAGACATGTGTGACGCGGCAGAACGAACGTACTGAGAAACGCGATGCACTAGGAAAATCCTCCCGATGCGCTCCACCTGAGCGGAGCTATCGCAGTGGTGAACTGCGACTCTTTACCTCCTTGGCCAAGCAGGGCGTCCCCACGCTCAGCCGGACACAATGTGAGGTCCTCTCAGTCGCGTGGGCAAAGCTGTTTACCTTGCTCACGCGACTCCCCCGACAGGCGCCATGTCTGTCGTGCGCGTCCTGCGCCGGGCACGAGAAGGACTATACAAGCCCAATGCAATGTGTAACGCTAGCAGGACTGAATGCCCATGTGGTAAGTCCTAGGTTCACCGCCAAAAGTCACTTACATTATGTAAAATACATGATTGGACAGAAGGGCCACTCAGAACGAGAACGCCGATAATTTCATCGTTTCTATCAACAAAGCGAAGATAACGAGCCTGCCACTTGCTTTACGTGGTCCTCGCCGCCGCGCTGTTGACGGGGCTGCGGATTATGCCGCGCTCTGGCTGAGGCTGTGTCCTCTGCGCGGCCCCTCAGCGACGCCTGACGCGGGCGAAACGGAGACGAATGTTGGAGGGCTAGAAGTTGAGGTCGCGCAGCGCTGGAATGCCAGCCAGCGTAGTCGCCGCCCGGACCGCGCGCACGATGGAGCGCGCGACCGTCTGCGTCGCCAGCGCGCCAAGCTGGGCCAGCAGCATAGGCGATGCGGGCGCGGCGGTTGCGGCGGTGGCCGCAGTGGAGAGCGCGAAGATGATATCGCCATCGAA
>JAICSR010000080.1 GCA_025936795.1 Ktedonobacterales bacterium
ATCTTGTGAAGCAGATAAGGTGCTGTCCGTATCAATGTCAATACGGTATGAGCGCGTGGTTTCATTGCGCATCGTTTCAATAACCTGTTCCCATGTAATCGGGTAAGGCTGTTGTGGGCTAGGTGGCGGCTGTTGGCCAGATTGACCTGCGCAGAACGCTGCTGGGCGCTGAGATTGCCATGCCCATCTGCGTCGCGCCGACGGCAATGCACGGCGCAGCCTGCGAGGCAGGCGAATGCGCCACAGCGCAGGCGGCGGGCGCGCTGCAGACGCTGATGGTCGCCAGCACGGAGTCCACGCGCACACTGGAAGAGATCGCACAGGCGGCGAGCGGCCCACTCTGGTTTCAGCTCTACTTCTCGCAGCGCACGCATGATTTCGCCGAGCGGCTGGCGCGGCGCGCTGAGGCTGCGGGCTACCGCGCGCTCGTCGTCACGGTGGACTCACCACGCTGGGGTCGTAAAGAGCGCCACATCCGCAGCGAGCAGACCTTCGACTGGCCTCCCGGCGGCAACTTTGCCGATGCGCCTGAAGTGGCTGGCGACGACGGAGACGACGACGACGGCGCGGCCATCACCTGGGCCGACATCGCCTGGCTTCAGGCGTTGACGCCGCTGCCGATTATCCTCAAGGGTATCCTGACAGCGGAGGACGCAGCGCGGGCCGTGGCGCACGGTGTCGCGGGCGTCGTCGTCTCGAATCATGGCGGCAGGCAGCTCGACGGCGTTCAGGCGACGATTGATGCGCTGCCAGAGGTGGTGGCCGCCGTCGCCGGGCGCAGCGAGGTCTATCTGGATGGCGGGGTGCGGCGCGGAACCGATGCGCTCAAGGCGCTGGCGCTGGGCGCACACGCCGTCTTCGTCGGGCGCCCAGTCCTCTGGGGGCTGGCGGTGGATGGCGCGGCGGGCGCACAGCACACGCTGGAGCTGCTGCGCGATGAGCTAGCGCTGGCGATGGCGCTGGCCGGACGCCCCACGCTCGCCAGCATCGATGCGACGCTCGTACAGCGGCCTGAGTAGACACTCCTGCGGGGCAGTTTCAGTGGAGCGCCACTTGCCTGCTATTCTGGCTCGCGCGTGGTCTGTTTGCGCTCGTACCGGGCGGCGGCCATCGAGCAGGCTTCGGCCAGCAACGGCTTGACGACCTCGAAGGTTTGCGGGCTTGGATTGAGCACACACACAAACGATTGCGGCGCATAGACCGGATGTGGCATCAGTTGGTCCAGAGCGGCGTAGTCGTAGGTGGCGCTTCCCGCACTCTCCTCGCCGGGCGCATGGCCAAAGAGCGTACGAAAGGTGTCCCGGCTCACGCCGATGTTGAGCCGAAACACGTCTGGGCGATTCACCTGTGAGGCATTGTCGAAGTCGCCATAGTCTTTGGTGACGATTGTGGCGAAAGGAAACTGGCGCTTCGGGTCGAGGTCATGCTGCGGATCGTAGATGAAGAAGGTGTCACCAGCGCCTGGGCCGTCGGTTGGCCTGGTGACCTCGACACCCGCGAACGTGTCCGTTACATAGTTGATGATGGCGTCCTGGTCCATGGTCATAACGCCTCCTAAAGGGGCAGTAGATGGCGGCTCAATTGGCCCCCCAACTCGATGGCTCAAGTCGTTAGTCTACCACGTCTCGTGAGACGTCCTTCGCTCGACATAATTGCCTATGGCCAATTGCCGCTCAGCGCAGACATACTGACGCGCGGGACACTGCGCGTGTGCGCATCGCCTGTTGTTGCGACCTGATATGAGGTTGAAGGGGAGAACTGAAGTCTATGAGCAACACCGATGTTGTCAAGGCGGGTATGGCTGCCTGGAGTGGCTCTGACTGGGCCACAATGAGTTCGCTCGTAGCCGACGACTTCACGCTGATTGGCGCGACACCGCAGCCACTCGACAAAAGCGCATTTCTTGGTCTGGGTCGCGCGCTGCTTGCCGCATTCCCAGACTGGTCGTTCAATGCCAGCGATTATCGCGAGGAAGGCGATAACGTCTCCCTCACAACACACATCACTGGCACGCACACTGGTACGCTGGCCGCCATTCCCGGCGCGCCGCAGGTTCCCGCCACTGGCAAGCAGGTGGCGCTGCCTGCTGAGCAACACGTCTACACGATGCGTGACGGCAAGGTAACCAGCTTGAAGATCACTACGCGGCCAGATGGTGGTGTTGGCGCCCTCTATGCGCAGGTGGGCGCGCCACTCGGCTAGCGTCCGCGCCACTGCTCACTGCGCCGCCACCGTTGCGAGGAAGTGGCGGCGCAGCCCGGCCTCGCCCTCGCGCATGACGTGATCGTGGCTGGCGCGGAAGACTGGCTCGGCGACGTAGCCCGCCAGATTGAACAGCGGATTCGTAACACGCACGTACCAGTGGAAGACGATGCGGGCGCCGCCATCGGGCTGGCTGAAGAAGTGCGTCTCTAGCACACCCGCCAGATCACCCGTCACGACCTGGCGCCAGCGCCGCAATGGCTCGATCTCTGTCATGCGCGCCACGATGCGAAACGGCGGCGCAAACCGCGCGACACTCGCGGCCTGCCGCACGCGGTAGTGAATCGCGCGGCCATCCACCGCCAGCGCATCCGGCGTGATGCGCGCCACCTGCATCGAGGGCCACAACGTCGGGTCATCCTCAGCGTGCGCCATCACGGCATAGACATCAGCCAGCGGCGCGTCTACGTTCCACTCGGTCGTCCAGTCGTAGAGGCGCGGCGCCAGTCCACCGCCAATCACGATGCCCACACCCATGCCCGCCGCCGCCGCGCCTGCCAGCGCCCACCAGCCTGAGATCGGCATGCCGCCCTCCCTAACCTTTAAATGTCCTCACTGCTTCGAGCGGGATTGCTGAAGTATTTCAACCTGCGGTCTTGTTTCGTCATTCCAGCGAAGTCGAGGGTTGTCTGTCTCGGCGTTGTGCTTCAGCCGCTCAACAGTCTCTTTTGGCACACGGATAACTGTGGTGACATCACCGTTCGGTGAAACAAGAATGCCAATCAGCAGGTCATACTGGCGGTCAGAGCGTAGGCCATCCCACGACATGTTTTCATAGTTTTCGGTTCGCGCCTTCAGCCACAGCAAGCGGCCTTCTTGGTCTCTAGCGTAAAATTCACGAACAGGCGTGCCTTCGACCCTGATCCAGCCAAAGCTACTTGCTACCTGTCGCTTGGCGACTTCCAATTGCTCAATCTCACGACGACGTTTCTCGTTCAACATTCGTCTACCCTCCCTCAGCTCCACCGTAGACGGATGAGGTTCACATTGGCTCAGTCGCCGCCACCACCGAGCAGCGCGTCTATCTCAGCCAGGCAGGCCTCCGGGTCCTGCGCCCAGAGGCGATAGGGAACGCGGTGCACCCGCCAGCCCGCCCGTTCGAGGATCGCCTGGCCCGCGACGGAATCGAGCATCGCATCTTCAGGATGGATGACGCGCCGCTCCGGGTCGCCGTCACAGGCGATGGCGAGCGCCTGCGCGCCACGTTGTGCCACGACATCCACCGCGAAGCCAGCCACCGCATAGCCCAGATAGGTCGTGTAGCCGCCGCGCGCGGTCAGCGCCTCGGAGAGTTCGCGCTCGAACGGCGTGGCGGCGTCGCCCTGATGATCCTCTGGTTTGTCTGGCTCCAGGCAGTCCGCCGCATAGCTGAGATATTCGCGCAGCAGATGCTCGGCTGGCAGGTGACGCGGATCGAGGCCAGTGAAGATGATCTGGCGGCGCCGCGCGCGTGTCACCGCGACGTTGAAGAGATTCTCCTGATTCATGAAGGTCAGCGTGCTGCGATGTGAGTTCGGGTCGGCGCAGAAGCTGATGAGCATGATGTCGCGCTCATCCCCCTGGAAGGTGTGCGCGGTGCCGACAGCGATGTCGTGGTCCTGCACGATCTTCGACTTGAGCTTGGTGGCCAGTTGCCGATTAAGATAATTGACCTGATCGCGGTAGGGCGAGAGCACGCCGATAGACAGGCGCTCGCTGGCGGGCTTCTTCGCGTCGGCGGTGGCGATCTTGTTGATCTCCTTGAGGATCGCCTCGACCTCCTCGGTATTGTAGCCTTCTTTGCGCCGCGTGCCATTGACCTTGCGTAGCTCCACACTGCGTAGCCCCAGCGTATCCGGGCGCCGCGTCATCACCCGTAGCGCGCCGCCATAGAATTGCTGGTTGCTGAACTCGATGATCTGGGGCAGACTGCGATAATGCTCGTCGAGCAGCACCACATCATCCTGTGAGGGCAGCGCGCCGTTGATGACATCGAGCAGGCTGTGCGTGCGATAGTTCCACTGCGAGCGCTGGCTGGCGGAGAGGCCGTGCTGCGAGGCCAGCGCCGCCTGGCGATCCTCGCGCAGCCACGAGAGATGGCGTAGCTGCTTCGGGTCGCCGCAGACGACCGCGCGGTGGGCGCGGTAGAGCAGCGGCAGCGCGCTCGCCACGTCGCACTGCGAGGCCTCATCCACCACCACGATGTCGAACATCTCGCGCTGCAAGGGCAAAAGTTCCGCCGCATGCGGATTCGTCACCGCCCAGATCGGGAAGGCGCCCAGCAGCGCGGTAAAGTCGAGTTCACCGAAGATTTTGTCCTGCTCAGCGGTGCTGCGCGCCTCCAGCGCCGTCTTGAAGAGCGCCAGCGTGCGCCGATTCAGGCGCAGCGCGTCGGCCAGGGCATCGCGTCGGCGCGCCGAGAGCAGTTCGCCCACCAGCGCGCCCCGGTCAGCCCGCAGCCGCGCATGGCGTGTCAGCAGCGCGTTGATGTCGTCGCGGCGCGTCAGGTCGGCGGCGTAGTCGCTCAGCGCCGCGCGCAGGCGTTCGCGATCCACCACTTGATCGAGCGCGGCCAGGGCGTCTTCGTCCATGCCAAGCTGCGTGGCGATCTCGCTGGCGCGCTGCTCACGTTTGCGCCCTTGCAGCCAGCCGGTGAGCGGCGCGCGTCCGGCTGAGAGGCGTCGTAGCTCCTCCTGCGCGCCAAGCAGCGCGTCTGGTCCCAGGCTGAGCGCGGCGTCCTCATCGTAGGCGGGTGTCTGCGTAGCGTTGTGGGCGCGCTGCGTCTCGGTCCAGCGCGTCTCTGTCTCCAGGATGTAGGCGATCTCGGTGTCGAGGCTGGCCAGCTCCGCATCGGCGGCGCGTAGGCGCTCCTCTAGCATCTCGATCTCGCCGGGGCGCGACTTGGCGGGCGCGCCCGTGCCATCGAAGAGATTGTCGAGGAATTGCTTGAGCTCATCGCGATAGCGTCGGTCGCCGCCGCGCAGGATCACGGTGAGCGCGCCGAGATGCGGCTTCAGCTTCTCGACGACGACATCCACCGCCTTGTTCATCTTCGAGGTCAGCAGCACCGTCTGCCCACGCGCCACCGCATCCAGAATCAGCTGCGCGATGGTGAAGGATTTGCCCGTCCCCGGCGGCCCAATCACCAGCGTGAGCGGGCGCTGCTCGGCATGGCGCAGCACGGTCGTCTGCGCCGCGCTTAGCTCTGCGCCGGAGAGGATCGCGCGCGCAGCGGGAGGAGCCGGACGAGTGGCGCCGAGCGCGCCTGCGCGGCCCGCGCGCGTCGGTTGCGGCGCTACGTCGAAGATGGCCCCCAGCGGCACAGAGAGATCGCCGCGCTGGGCCATCATCTGCAATTCCGTGAGCACACCGCGCGCCTCAGTTGGGCGACGGGCCAGCGCGACCGCCGAGGCGCAGAGCAACTGCACAGGGCTATCATGCTCCACCAGATCGCGGATGGCCTCCTCGCGCTGCAACTCCGGGTAGGCCAGCAGATCGTCGGTGCGCAGGTTGGGGATTAGCTCGCCCACCACAGCGGCGAACTCGCGGATGGTGGCGTGGTCGAAGGGCGCGGTCGGCGCCTGCCCCAGAATCGCCTCGGCGTAGGCCTGCGCCTGCTCATCGTTCTCCGCGTCAATCAGCGAGGCCAGCAGCGGAAAGTTGATGCGCTGCTCCTCAAGGTCAATCGTCAGCCAGGCCTGCGAGCCTTCCTGCTCGATGCGCGCCGGCCAATAGAGCAGCGGCGCGCAGTAGAGGTCGCCCTTCTTGCGCGGCCCCTGCCCCGGCCCACGCCCGACGAGGAAGATCGAGCCGTAGATCAGGAACTTCTCGCGGCGGTTCACGTCGGCGGCGTTCTGCGCCGTGATGCCCGCGCTGAGCGAGACCTCCAGCCGGGTGATCTGCCCGGTCAGCAGTCCCTCCACGCCGTCGGAGAACATCAAATACTCGGCCTGCGCTTTGTCCAGCACATTTGAGAGGACACCGCCACGCGCGTCGGCGGCGAAGCAATCGTGGTAGTAGCGGCAGACTCCGGCGAAGAGTGTGGATGTGGGTCCTACGATTGGTTGCTCGGCAGTGACGATCATCCGGTCAGCCCACTCTGAGACGGGGGTGAGGCCGCTGCGTTCTGGCATGTCTTGCCCGTCCGTGGCGGTCTTCTTCTCATCCTGTGCTGCGCGACTGCGCCGGAACAATGCCATGGTATCCCCCTCGCCCACAACCAGACGCATCTCGCGCGGGCGCGTCTCGCAACGCTGGCAGCGCGCAACGAGCTAGCGCCGCACGCGAAGTATAGGTATCTCTGGCGAGCAGCGTCAAACAAACGGCCCTGAATGGCCAGAGCGCATAGGCCCAATGGCTGCTGAGACGCCTCCAACGGTCCAAGGGTGTCGAGGGCAGCGCGGGCAGGCAAGGGGCAGGCATGGGGCAGACGTGGACGCGCTGGTTGTGCGCGTTTCAGCGCTGGACGAGTGGCAGCGCGATGATCTCAGCGCTCGGCTGCCCATTGGTGATGGTGAGCAGCGCTATCGAGCAGTGTGGCTGGCGGCGGCGGTCGGTCGCGCTGCCTGGATTGAGCAGCAACAGGCCATCGTGATCCTCCAGCCAGGGGACGTGGCTGTGACCAAAGACGACGACGCGCGCATCGGGAAATTCACGCCGGGCGTTGCGCGCATAGTGAGCGCGATCCCCCAGGATGTGGACGACGCCGATGGCGCAGCCGCCCACCACAAGCTCGCGCTTGAGCGGCAGCAGTGCGATAATCTCGGCGTCCTCGACGTTGCCCTGCACTGCGGTGACGGGCGCATAGGCCGAAAGCTGATCGAGCGCCGCGCGCGACGAGTGATCGCCTGCGTGGATAATCAGCTCGACATCCGCGAAGTGGCGCAGCGCGGCGTCGGAGATGCGCGCCCCGTGGCTGGGCAGGTGTGTATCGGAGATGACCCCGATGCGATGTATCTCTGGCATCCCAGCAGCATATCACGCTCAGGGCTTGTGAATGGTCGGCATTGGGAGGTTGGCGGTTCAAACCGGGCCTGGATGGCCGGGCGGGGCTGCAAAGTCCGCCTGTGCGGGCTGGATTCTGTGTTGACCGACCAAACACAGACCGATATACTCGCGTGGTGGCGCGGAATTGAATGCAGATATACGCTGATCTATTCGGCGGTGGAGGCGTGATGATTGACGGGGCGCGCTCGATTGTTTCCTACGGCGCATATCGCTGGCTTCTTCGCGGGTTCCTGGGCATTGGGGTCCTTCAGGCGCTTGCCGTATGGGTCATCATTCCCCTGGAGATACTGACAAGACCCCCTGTCATGTATGACTTCTCGTACTATTATGTCGCAGCGCTGGCGCTTCGGCTGGATTCGCACGCTAACATCTATGATCCCAGCCTGATGCCATCGGTGGCGCACGCTCATCATTTATTTCTGTACACTGCCGCAGGTACGTTCAACTACCCATTGCTGCTGCCGCTTGCGCTCATTCCGCTCACGCTGCTCTCCTTCGACATCGCGGCGCGCATCTGGTTTATGTTCAATTTGTTGCTGTGGCTCCTCAACAGCGCGCTCCTCATAGACCTGCTCTGGCGTGGTCTTTACGGCTTCGCGGCGGCGCCAACCGCGCGCACGCCTGCAAAGGCGTCCGTGCGCCTCGTCGCACGCTGGCGTGATCTCACCGACGCGCAGCGCTTCACGCTCATCTTTGGCTGGTTTGTTTGTGTCCTGTTTGCGCCACTGGTCGCGGCCCAGATGCTCGGCCAGGCGAGCATGCTGATGCTGACCTGTTTTCTCGTGGCGCTATGGCTCCTGCGGCGTGCGCGCCCAGAGCTTGCGGGAGCGCTGCTCACGATACCGATCCTGATCAAGGTGTTTCCTGCGTTCTTGCTCGTATACTTCGTCTTCAGGCGACAATGGCGTGTCCTTCTGGGCGCCATCTGTGGCTTCGTTGTGCTGATCGTGGCGTTCGCAGCCGTGGTGGGGCTATCTGGCGTGTTGTTGATGCGCGACATCTTCACAGCGGTGACCACTGGCGTGCTGATGACTTTTCAGAACGTGTCGCTCGCCCGCGCGCCGATGTGGGTTGCCATTGAGCTAGGCGCCAGGCCGACCAACGCAACCGCTGCGTTGATCGGCGATCTGCTGATCGCAGGAGTCGCACTGGCATTCTTCAGCGGCATGCTCGTCAAGGCGCGTCGTGAGCAGCGCGCCACGCCAGCCCAGCGCCACGAACTGCCGCGTAGTGGCATGCGCGAAGATGAGGTTTTCGGCTACTGCTGGGCCTTATGCACGATGGTATTGGTCAGCCCCATCACCTGGGAACACTATTTGATCTGGTTGCTGCCCGCGTTCATGCTAAGCCTGGGATATATCCTCCGCCAGATCGGGCCTGGTCTGCGCGACGTGGCAGGCCGGGTGAAGCCCACTGCGATTCTTCTGATGGCGCTCATGCTGGCGCTCGTCCTGACCATCGGTAATCTACCCTTCGATTACGATGGGACAGTCACGCCGAGCCTGGGACCGAACATCCTGGGACACCCGATGCGCCCACTGTTCATGCTGATCCGCCCGATTGGCTCGCTGCTCATCTGGAGCGTCGCTGGGCTATTCTACCTGCGCCATTCAACCCATGCGTGGCGGTCGCAATCTGGTTCGCAGTCTGAGAGTCCTGTCGCGTCCATCGAAGCGCAGGCGCTGGCGCCGAGCGATGGCGTCCTGGGATCAGGCGTTCGAGCGACGGCGCCGCTGATGGCGACCGCCACCGCCGACATTCCCTGGCAGCGACTGTTGCTCGTGCTGCTGAGCTTCCTGGGGGTCTTCTTCCTCTCCACCCTGATCTACCAGGTGGTCTTTGACATCGCGACCGCGTTCCCGAACTGAGTGGAGCTGCGCCCGATGACGTTTTCCTCATTGATCGCGGCGTCGTGCGGCGACGTGGTTACAGCGAACCCACTGATAATATCCCCGCTCAGGTTATTGGCGGTGGCGCCAGGCTGCGACCTCACCCCCTGGTCCCCTCTCCTGCGAGGAGAGGGGGAATCCAGTCGCTCCCCTCGCTCGCTGGGAGAGGGGCTGGGGGTGAGGGCTTGCCCCTACTCAAACTTGAAGAAGCGCGAGGCCAGCGCCACGCAGACCACTGCCCAGGCGCCCAGCACCGCGATATCGATCCACATCGGGAAGTCTGGCACGCCGCCTGTCGTCACCTGACGGAAGGCGTCGGCCAGATAGGTTAGCGGCATCGCGCGAACGAACGGCGCGAGGAAGGCAGGCAGCAGCGCCAGCGGGAAGAAGACGCCAGAGAGGAACATCATCGGGAAGTTGATCGCCGATGAGATGCCGCTGGCGCTCTCGACGGTCTTGGCCAGCGCCGCAATCAGGTAGCCCATGCCGATGAACGTCACCGCGCCGAGCAGTGTCAGCCCAGCCAGCGCCAGATAGTTGCCCTGGATATGCACATGGAACGCCGCCACGCTGATGCCGATGATCAGCGCCGCCTGCACCATGCCAATCGTCAGGCGCATCAATACCTGGCCGAGGATCAACTGCCAGCGCGGCAGCGGGGTCGCGCCGAGGCGCCGCAGCACGCCCTCCTGCCGCAGCGAGACGAGCGGCGTCGCCGTGGCGAACAGCCCAAGCTGCATCAGCGACATCGCCAGAATGCCGGGCATCAGGTAGTCAATCGTGCTCAGCGTGTGCGAGGTGATGCTATTGGTGGCCAGCGCCAGCGGCGGCTCCGTCTTGATGACTTGTTGATTGTAGACATCGAGTACCTGCGACACGATAGTCTGCTGAATCTGCGCATCGGTCGGACTCTTCGACGGGTCGAGATACATCTGCACCTGCGCCGTATGTCCATTTGAGACGGTCTGGCTCAGCCCGGCGGGCAGCACAATCAGTAGATCAATGTTGCCCTGCTTGAGCGCGCTGAGTTCATCATCATATGTGCCAGTCGTCGTCTTGAACGGCTTCACCTCGTGCTGAAAGGTGTTAGCCAGCGTAGCGCCGACAGGCCCGCCATCTTCGTTGACGAGGCCAACATTATAGGAGGTTGAACCGCCACCAGAGAAGATGGCGCCGAAGAGCACGATGAAGAAGATCGGGAAGGCGAACGTCCAGAACAGCGCCGCGCGGTCGCGGACGAATTCTTTCATGTTGGCGACGTAGAGACTGAAGACCGTAGGCATGGTGAGTTCACTCCTCCACCGCTATGCCAGGTGTACAGTAAAGCTGATGTATGTCTGGAGCGCTGGCTGCCCCCTCCCCAACCCCTCCCCCACTACGGCGGGAGAGGGGCCTTCCGACTCCCCTCGCCCTCTGGGAGAGGGGCCGGGGGTGAGGGCGCCCGGCTAATCGCGCAGCGCGCGGCCCGTCAGCTTGAGGAAGACATCTTCGAGGGTCGCGCTATGCACATTCAGGCCACGCAGCGCGGCCCCATTGGCCGATTCGCGCTCCAGCAGCGCCGTCATCGTGCGCGGGGCGTCGCTGCTGTAGACGGTGATCACCCCATCTTCGCCGGATACATGGCTAACCCCGGCGAGCGCCTGGTACTCTGCCGCGCCGCCAGGCGCCTGGAAGGAGATGGCGATCTCGCTGAAGTGCCGCTGCACCAGCTCGGCGGGCGACCCAATCTCGATGATGTGGCCGTGATCTACAATCGCCACGCGGTCGCAGATCTGCTCGGCCTCCTCCATGTAGTGCGTCGTCATCAGAATCGTCTTGCCCTGGCGCTTGAGGTCGAGCACGACATCCCAGAGCTTGCGGCGCGCTTGCGGGTCCATGCCAGTCGTCGGCTCATCCAGGAAGACGATATCGGGATCATTCACCAGCGCCAGCGCGACGCTCAGCCGCTGCTTCTGGCCGCCGGAGAGCTGCTTGCTGCGGGTGTCCTTCTTCTCGCCCAGGTCCACCATCTGGATCAGCGCCTCGGTCGAGAGCGTCTTGCGATTGGGATAGAACTGATGGAAGAGGTCGAGAATCTCGATGACGCTCAGGCGCGGGTAGAGCGAGGTCGTCTGCAACTGGATGCCGATGCGCGATTTGATCGCCTGCGCCTCGTGCGGCTGGCGCAGTCCCAGCACCGTCACCGAGCCACCATCGGCGACGCGCAGCCCTTCGATGATCTCGATGGTGGTTGATTTGCCCGCGCCATTTGGCCCCAGCATGCCAAAGACCTCGCCGTGGCGCACCTCGAACGTGACGCCATCCACCGCTTTGGTGGCGCCGTAGGTCTTGCGCAGATTCTCCACGACGATAGCGTTTGCCTGATCCCCCATGCATATCCTCCGTACTATTCACAGGTATGGACGCGCCGCTGTCGCACAATGTACCGCTGCGACACACTGAGCGGCGAAGCCTGCCACAACGATGATTGTGGTGACTTCGCCGCTCGCCTTCGCGCGACACACGTGTCTACGTATGGGCGCCGCTATGAGTTGCCAGATGGCTCGCCGCTAGCTACCCGACGCCAGCGCGATGGCAGACTTCTTCGCCAGATTGCCCGCAAAGCGATTCACGATCAGGATTACCACGATGGCGATGACCGTGACAATCACCGCATACAGGGCTTCGACACCAACCTTGCCCAGATGGAACTGTTTGGCAAGCGGCGTATTTGTACCAACGTATTTATTCAGCGCGTCCTGGATGGCGGTGTTCCAGGCCAGCGCGGCGACGAAGCTGAACGCCGACGTGACGAGGCTGACGATGGTGGCAATGATGACCGTCGTGGCGGCCTGCGCCTCGGCCCGCGCGATAGCCTGCGCGCGCAGCACCTTATCGAGTGAAGCGGGGTCCATCGCACGACGCGGATCGAAGTTGCGCGGGTCTACGCCGGGTGGCAAGCCAAATCGCCGCCGATGCTCGGCCTCTTGTCGCTGCTGGTCGTCGCTCATCCCTTGCCCTCCGCTGACGTATTTGACGTATTTGATGATTAGTCCTGGAGCGCCAGCGCTGCTCGGCTGGCGGTTGAAACCGCGCCGGGATGGCCCTATCGGGCCGCGAAGTCTGCCTGCGCGGACTACGGTTCGGCGAGGTCCTGAACCCGCGTAGGCGGGTTTCGCGGCGGCTTGCCGCCCTCCAGGCGCGGTTTCAACCGCCAGCGCCGGTCGCCGAACACGCCGCTCTTCTCTAGAACACGCATACGTAAAAGTAACTGGTTGGCTTTTGTGTCGTGGCGCGCCTCTAGTCTACCCGATGCAGTCAGCTTGTCAAGCGGGCGAGCGGCAGCGGCATGGATTACTCTACATCGCCCCAGAGGATCGTGATGCGTCGCCCATCGTCCAGCCGCAGCAGCAGCGCGCCGTCGTCGTCCACGTCCTCGGCCAGCCCTTCCAGCGTCGTCTCGCGCTGGCGAATGGTCGTGCGGCGGCCCAGCGTCACCAGGCGCTCACGCCAGGCCGCGCGCAGCGTTCGTCGCGCCTCCGCGCCGCCCTCCAGCAGGTCGGTATAGCGCGCATCCAACCGCCGGATGATCTCGACTGCGAGCGCCTCGCGGCTGACGGGTTGGCCCAGCGCCGCCGCCAGCGTGGTCGCGCGCGCGGCCAGCTCCGGGTCGTCGTCGAGCGCGCCGTTGACGTTGACGCCGATGCCCAGAATCGCCACACCATCGCTCGTCTCGATCAGCGCGCCGCAGACCTTGCGCCCGCCGAGCAGC
This sequence comes from Ktedonobacterales bacterium, assembly GCA_025936795.1. Taxonomy (GTDB): domain Bacteria; phylum Chloroflexota; class Ktedonobacteria; order Ktedonobacterales; family JADMIN01; genus JAKAIY01. The sequence goes on from JAICSR010000080.1 coordinate 12,889, forward strand.
ACATCGTTGGGC
>JAICSR010000022.1 GCA_025936795.1 Ktedonobacterales bacterium
ATCAGCGCGCGGGAAGCTGACGGTGAAGGTGGTTCCCTTGCCTACCTCGCTCTGCACATTGGGCAAGCCATTATGCGCATCGGCGATGATCCGCACGATGGCCAGCCCAAGGCCGCGCCCCGTGACGCCGAAGCTCTTGGGCTGCGGCGCCTGATAGAACCGCCGCCAGATCAGCGGAACCTGCTCCTTGGGGATGCCCATCCCGGTGTCCGCGACCTTCAGCGTCACCCAGTTCGCGTCCGCCTCGACCGAGACCCAGATATGGCCACCTCTCGGCGTGAACTTGGTCGCGTTGATGATCAGATTGCGCGCCACCTGTTGCACCCGCACCGGGTCAGCCAGCGCCTGCGGCAGTGGCGGGTTCGGCCTCATCTGAAGGTCAAGGCCCTTCTGCTGCGCGATGAGGGTTATCTCGGTGACGACCGTGCGCACCTCGGCGTCGAGGTTCATCGGCACAGGCGCGATGGTCCACTGGCCCGCGTCCTTGCGCGAGATCAGGTCGAGGTCATCAACGAGCGCCCGCATCCTGTAGGTCGTCACGCGGGTGGCGTTGAGCAACTCCAGGTCTTTCGGGGCAAGGTTCATCCCATTGAGCTTGAGAAATAGCTCGATACTCCCGCTGATGGTCTGGAGCGGGTTGCCCATCTCATGCGAGACCATCTGAATCTGCTCGGCCCGGAACCGCTCCAGCTCGCGCGGGCCGCTCACGTCGCGCCCCACCAACAGCAGGCGCGGACGCCGCTCCGCCGTCTGCATGGGTGTCAGGCTGAAGTCAATCGTGCGGGCGGCAGGCGGTGGCCCCTCGGAAGGCCGCAGGCCATCGGCGCCGGTGGTCGCCTGCGCGCCGCGCGATGGCCACGCTGGCGGCGGAAACACGCACTCCACATGATCCATGCTCGCGCCCGTCCGCATCACCTGGCGCAGCAAACAATCGGGGTCGCCACGGCAGAGCAGGCATGTCGCCGGGGTGGGGCCGGTCTCCGTCGCCGCATCGAGGACCTGGCAGCATGGCTGCCCAAGGAGCGCGTCGGCCTCGGCGGCCACGTAGCGCGCGAACGCCGGATTGACCTGCGTGAAGCGCAGCCCATCATCAATCATCGCGATCCCATCTGAGGCGGAGCCGACGAGCGCCGCCAGTTGGCGCCGCTCCGCCTGCGACTGATGATACAGGCCGACGTTTTCGAGCGCGGCGGCGGCGATGGGACTCAGCCGCTGCATCGCGTTGACCTCATCGGCGATGAACACCTGCTGGCGCGCAAGTGACGCAACCCCGCGCAGGCGTCCCTTTGAGATCAGCGGCATGCACAGCAATGCGATGGTCGCGCCTGCGCGCAACTTGTCGGTATGCGGGCCAATCTCATCCTCCGGGCGCACCACGCCTGCATAATACTGCCGCTGCTGCGCCACCAGCGCCGCCTTGGAGCTGGGATCGTTTACCGATGTCACGGCGCCATCGAGCGCATCGGGCCGCGCGCCGACGCCCGCGATCACGCGCAGCAGTCCCGCGCGCTCCTCAAAGCGATAGATCAGCGCGCTCTCGAAGCTGATGACCCCCTGAATGCTCTGGATGATGGCGCCAAAGACCTGATTGGAGTCGAGAGAACTGGTCAGCGCTTGCGACGCGCTCAACAGCGCGCCCATCAGACGAGCCTGCGCCGCGTTGCGCTCCACAGCGGCGGCCAGGCGGATGGTCGCCACCGCCTGGCTGGCCAGCATTGTCAGCGCATGGCGTCGCCGCTCGTTGAGCGGACCGGCCTGCGCGCCAGTGATGATCAGCGCGCCGATCATCTTGCCCTCGTTGGCCAGCGCGACCGCAGCGAGCGAGCGCATCACGGCGGCGTCTGTCCCGACCAGGCGCGCCAACTCCGGTTGCGCGAGCAGATTGGGGAATACCAATGGGGTGGCCGACCCTCCCCGGAGCAGCAGGTTTGCGACACTCTTGATGAGGTCACTGCGACTGAGCGGGTCAATCGGCGTGATGGCGCCGTTGTCGTTGGCCAGCGCGATGGACGGAATGAAGGCGCCATTGCGATCATGCAGCGCCACCCAGACGCGCGTGGCGTCGAGCAGTGTAGCGCTCGCATGGGCAAGGTCCCTCAACTCCTCTATCGGCCAGCTTGGCTCCGGCATCGGAGGCAGCGAGGGATTCGACATGAGAACTGCTCTCTCTTGCTACAGCCATGTGCGCAGCCACGCTGACACAAAAGTTCACTCGTGGCGTTCGTCGAATGACGCTGAAAATGTCGCTGAAGTTGAATCGCGCAAACGAAGGAAATGCCAATCCTATCAGCGATGGAGTGTAACATAGAGCCAGCGCCTCCGTCAAAAAACCGCTGCTGGCCGCCCCCTCCCCAACCCCTCCCCCGCTGCGGCGGGAGAGGGGCTTTCAGCGCTTCCCCTCTGCCGTTGCGGCGAGAGAAGTAGCTCTTCAGATCATCCCATCTCTTGCAACGCGGGGAGGGGGCGCCAGGCGGGTACCATCAGCGCCATCATTGCGACTGTCCGGCTCACTTGTTATAATGGGGCGCAACCCTCTCCGCCATCCCCTGTGATGACCGGCTGGTGGGTCGCGCTCAAACCCCGTCGCCTTCGTACAAGCGGACGCTCGATCCCTGCGCCACATGCGCACACGCCTGGGGAACTACGATGATCGGACGAGTCCTGAAGAACAGGTACAAGCTGATAGACGAGCGCGGGCGCGGCAGCATGGCGACCGTCTACATTGGCCGCGACATGGAGACGAATCGCATCTACGCCGTCAAAGCGCTCAGTCGCGAAGCCGCCGCCGACACTGAACTCTCCGAGCGTTTCAAGCGCGAGTTCGAGCTGCTCTCGCGCATCTCCGGGCCGCACGTCGTCGCCCCGGTAGACTTCGGCGACGACAAGGGTGTCCTCTTCATTGTGATGGACTATGTGGACGGCCACACGCTCAAACATGCCGTGCTGACCGGCGGCCCGTTCCAGCCACGCCGCGCGGTTGACGTGATCGAGCAATCGGCCGCTGGTGTGGCGACGGCGGCGGCGCGTGGCGTCACCCATCGCGACATTAAGCCGCAGAACCTGCTGCTGACGGTGGACAACACGGTCAAGCTAACCGATTTTGGCCTGGCGCGCAGCCACGAATCCAAGGACATCACCGTCACCGGATTCTTCGTTGGCACGCCGTTCTATGTCGCGCCAGAGCAGGTTGAAAATAGCCGCCGGGTGGATACCCGCGCCGACCTGTATTCACTGGGCTGTGTCTTCTTCGAGCTGCTCAGCGGGCGCGTTCCCTACGATGGTGAGCATGCCTGGGATGTGGTGATGAAGCACCTGAACTCGCCGATCCCTTCGATCACCGCCCTGCGCCCCGACCTGCCTCCCACCTATGACGCCTTCTTCGAGCGCGCGCTCGCCAAGCGCCCTGATCTGCGCTTCCAGTCGGCGCAGGAATTCAGCGCGGCGACGGATGCTTTGCTCAGCGGCGCTGACACTGGCCCGCGCATCGGCGCCGCATCCGGGCCGCTCAACGCGAGCAGCATGAGCGCGCATGGCGTGGCCGCGCTGGTGGAAGTGACCAGCGGGCAGGTCTTCGCGCTGACAGCGGCGGATATGATCATCGGGCGCAGCGATGCGCAGCGCAAGGTCTTTCCCGATGTTGACCTGCTGCCGCTCGATCCATCGCAAGCCGTCTCGCGCCGCCACGCGCATTTCATGCGGCGTGATGGTCGTTGCTATATTGAAGACCTGAACGCCTTCAACCGGACGCGCGTGAACGGGCGTCTGCTCGTACCCCATGAAGACGTTGAGCTTCATGATGGTGATACACTTCGACTCGGCAACATCGATCTCCGCTTCGAGGCCCGTGGGCGATAACTGAAGCGACGCAACGGAGGAATTCTGCTCTATGGTTCTCGCATTTGGCGCCTTGGGGCCGCTGGTGGTGGCAGCCGCCGCTCTCAGCCGAGGGGTGCTGGTCGCGGCGGCAGGCGTTGTCGTCGTGCTGGCAATCCTGCTGGTCTTTGTGATGGTGCTGCGTGGCAGTGGTAACTCGTCGCGCCATAAGGCGAGCGGGCTTGACTACGACGCCCAGCAGGGTCCACTGGGACAGCCGCACGCTCCCATGAACGAGCCAGGCGCCAACGGCGCTCCCTGGGCTGGCTCCCCCATGGGCGGCCAGATGGGGCAGATGGGGCAGATGGGGCAGATGGGGCAGATGGGCCAGCAGATGGGGCAGATGGGGCAGATGGGGCAGATGGGGCAAATGGGGCAAATGGACGATCAGTTCGACCCGATGGGCCAGGGTCGTCGGCCAGCCATGCCACCGCAGCAGCAGGGGCAAGGCTGGGGCGCTCCTTTTGGCGCCAGCCCGGCGCCGCAGGCCAACCAAAATGCTGCTCCGTGGGGCGCGCCTGATCCCGCCGCCGACCGCTGGGGCGACCAGATGACCCCCGCTGGCGGCATGAACGGCCAGATGGGCGGCCAGATGGGCGGCGCGAATGACTGGAACGCGGCGCCCTCGCAGGGTCGCGGCCCCGCCAACCCCTGGGATGCTCCTGCCCCAGCTGGCGGCGCATCGGCGTGGAATAGCGCCAACGCTGGCTCCACGATTCCCCCGACGCGCCCAGGCAGTGGCAATCCGTGGGATGCGCAGCCACAGCCGCCCGCGTGGGATGCGCCCGCCGCGCCTTCACAGCCGCAGTGGAATGCTCCGGCCCCTGCCGGACCCAGCCAGCCGCAGTGGAATGCGCCCGCTCCCTCTGCGATGTCGCAACCACAGTGGAACGCTCCGGCCCCTGCCGGACCCAGCCAGCCGCAGTGGAACGCTCAGCCAGACGGTGGCATGGCCCAGGGCATGGCGCCAGGGATGATGCGCCCGACAGCGCCACGCGGCCCCAGCGGCTATGGCGCCCCTCGGCTGACCGAGCGCAAGCCCGACGGCTCTGGCCGCGAGTTTGACCTGAGCAAAGACCGGCTGACGATCGGTCGCCACCGTGAGAGCGATGTCTTCCTCGAAGACCTGGCTGTTTCGCGTCTGCACACAACCATTTCGCACGACGCCAGTGGCCGCTACATCCTGCGCGACGAGAACAGCGCGAATGGCACATACGTCAATGGCCAGCGAGTGACGAGCGACTACCTGCTGCAAGATGGCGACGAGGTGCAGGTTGGGCAGACGACGCTGGTCTTCCAGCGCTAGTGTCCTGCGACCGCATGGCGGCAGGCCCGGTGTGGCAGGCGGCGCCATGCGGGCGCGCACTTCACCTCACAATGGGCAGACCTGGAGAATCGGCTTTCAATCAGCGCAGAGGGGCATGGTGTGGCTGATCAAGAGGCAACCTGGCGTGTCCACGATGATCTCGTTGGCAAGAGTTTGGGCGGTTGTGTCATCACGGATCTGCTCGGTCAGGGCGGCATGGCGCGTGTCTATCGCGCGCGTCAGAAGCATTTAGATCGCGATGTCGCCATCAAGGTTTTGCCGCCCTACTTTGCCTCCGACCAGAATTTCATTTTGCGCTTCGAGCAAGAGGCCAAGTCGCTGGCGCGACTCTCGCATCCGCACATTGTCATCATCCACGACGCGGGCGCAGAACATGGCCTGCTCTACATCATCATGGAATATGTCGCGGGCGGCAACCTGCGCGACTACATGACCCAATCCATCAGTCTGCGCGAGGTCACGCGCATCATCAAAGAAGTGGCTGGCGCGCTGACCTACGCGCACGAGCGCGGCATCATCCACCGCGATGTCAAGCCCGTCAATGTGCTGCTGGACCCGGCGAAGCGCGCCGTGCTGAGCGATTTCGGCATCGCCAAGGTGATGGCCACCAGCGCGGCGATGACCCGCAGCGGCGCGGGCGTTGGCACGCCAGAATACATGTCGCCTGAGCAATGTCGCGGCGCGCAGGTGGACGCGCGCGCCGATATCTATGCGCTGGGCGTCATGCTCTACGAGATGTTGACCGGCCACACGCCCTTTGAGGCCGACAACTATACTGCGCTCGCCCATTCGCACATCTACGAGCCGCCGCCGCCGCCCTCGAAGTACAATCCGCGCATCTCGCCAGCGGTGCAGGCAGTCACGCTCAAAGCGCTGGAGAAGGACCCAGCCAATCGCTTCCAGGAGGCGATGGACATGGCGATCACGCTGGAGCAGGCGGCGGCAGCGCAGGCTCCGTTGCCCCCGGCGCCGCCACCAGAGCGTCGCTCAACAGGCGCGCCCGACGACCTGGACCGCGCCACGTCGAGCAGCATCATCTGCCCGCGCTGCCAGAGCGTTAACCATGCTAGCCAGCGCTTCTGCTCAAGCTGCGGGCTGGCATTTGGTCAGCCACGTTCAGCTCAGGCCTCGGCGCACATGATCGCGGTCGCGCAGGCCGCGCCCGCGGGCTACGTCATCTGCCCGGCCTGCCAGACGCCCAACGACAGCCTCAATCGCTTTTGCACGCGCTGCGGGTCAAATATGCTGCGCGGTGTCCCCGGACGCAAGTGCCAGAAATGCGGCGTGCAAAATACCCCCGGCGCCCGCTTCTGCACGACCTGCGGCAGCGCCCTGGGATAAGACAGACCTCGCCCCCTGGCCCCGGCCTGCGGCCCGCCATCGCTCCGCTCCCCGATGTCGCAGCCCCGCTGGCTCGCGGGGTCCCCTCCTTCGGCGTGGCGGCTCTCCCGCAAGGCGAGGGGGAATCCGGACGCTCCCCTCGCCCTGTGGGAGAGGGGTTGGGGGTGAGGTCGCGACGCCGTGCTTAGATCTCGATGTCCGCTACTGATTCGGCGATGTGGGTCGGGCGGTAGGGGAAACGCGCTACGGCTTCGCGCGACGTGACGCCCGTGAGGACGAGGGTCGTCGTCATGCCCGCCTCGGTTCCTGCGATAATGTCAGTATCCATACGGTCGCCGATCATCATGGATGTCTCTGAGTGGCCGCCCAGTTTGCGCAGCGCCGAGCGCATCATCAGCGGGTTCGGCTTGCCCACGTAGTAGGGCTTAACCCCCGTCGCCTCGTAAACCAGTGCGGCCACAGCTCCCGTCGCCGGCACGATGCCTGCCTCAGTTGGGCCGATGACATCGGGATTGGTGGCGATGAAACGCGCGCCACCCAGAATCAGGCGGATGCCCTGCGTCAGCCGCACGAAGCTGTACGAGAGCGTCTCGCCCAGCACCACGTAGTCTGGTGAGGTGTCGGCCAGGATGTAGCCGACATCATGCAGCGCAGTGGTCAGCCCCGCCTCGCCGATGACATAGGCCGAGCCGCCGGGCGCCTGGCGATGCAGAAACTGCGCCGTCGCCAGCGCCGACGTGTAGAGTTCATCCGCGCTGACGTGCAGCCCACTCAGCGCCAGCCGCGCTTGCAGGTCGCGCGGGGTGTAGAGTGAATTGTTGGTCAGGATGAGAAATGGCTTGTTCGCTGCGCGTAATCGCGCAATAAACGCATCAGCGCCGGGTATCAGCTGCGCGCCGCGCACCAGCACGCCGTCCATATCCATCAGATATGTCAAAATCGGCTCAGAGGGGGTATCACTCATGGGGCGCCTGCTCTTTCGTGGGTCTTCGTCTGGCGACTGGCAGCGACGATGCGGCGTAATGAGCGGCGCCGACACCGCTCTACGGCTATAGTGGCTGACAGAGCGCTCTGAGCGCAAGGGCCAGGCGATGGGCGGCTGAGCGCCGAGTCCCTATTGGCGTGTCTGTCGTGTCAATTTGAGGAGGTGAGGAGACTATGCGCTATCTCTCGCGCAGTTGGGAGGGCATGACGTCCCGCGAGCGCATCGTGGCGATGTCGCTGGTGACCGGCGGCGTCATCGCCATCATCAACTCTAGCGTCTGGGCGGTCGCCGTTTGCTACATCACTCGTCAGCGGTCGCTCGTCAAGCTGGCGCAGGCCGAAGCGCATGCGCGGCTGGCAGGCTCCTCGGATGCCCAGCGCGACGCCGTGACTGATGATGTAACCGATGGCGTGACGATGGAGGAAGCGTAGAGCGTTGTGCGGCGTTCACTCCAGGGTGTAGGATGCCCACAGACACAGCAATGCAGGCGCAGTGACGAGTCCGCAGCGTCGAGCGCATGAGCGAGAGGAGTCGAAGCCAGTGAGCGTAGAAGCGCTGCAACAATCAGAGGCAGGCGCGGCAACGGACGAGAAGCTCTCGCGACGCGCGCGTCGGCGGGCGCGTCAGCGCAGCGCAGGCGAGACACGTCTGCGCGTCTCACTCTGCCGCGCTGGTGTGACGCGCAAAGACCCCTCGCCGCGGGAGATCGGCGCGGCCCTGCAGCAGGACGACGGGGTCGTCTGGGCCGATGTGCAGGGCGACCCCACGAGCGTCATACAGCGGCTGGCCGACACCTACAGCCTCTCACCAGCGATTCAGGAGTCGCTGCTTGACGAGAACGCCCGCGCGCGCGTCATCGAGAGCCGCGACCGCTTCGCGATTGTCGTCAACGGCATCGGCTTCGATGAGCAGGCGGAGGACGCCATCACCAGCAAGCTCGATATTGTCTTCGGCCAGGGCTTCGTCCTCACGCTGCATCGCGAGCCATTTGACTGGCTCGATAGCCTCTGGACAGCCGCGCACAAGGACACTGGCGACGACAGCCTGATGGGGCGTGGCGTCGCGCGCTTGCTCCACACGATCCTCGATACCCTGGTGGACACCTACTTTCCCGTGATTGACCGCCTCGACGATCTGATTGACCAGCTCGAAGACGCCACCGTCAACGATACCTCCAATGCGGTACAGGTGCGCCTCTTCCGCATGAAGCGCGCGGTTGCGACGCTGCGGCGCACTATCAGCCCACAGGTGGAACTGACCAACTCGCTGATTACACGCACTGGCGCGCTGATTCCCGCCGAGATCGAGCCATACTTCGCCGATGTGCGCGACCACACCATGCGCGTCTTCGAGATGCTCGACTCCTATCGCGATCTGCTCAGCGGCTTGCTCGATGTCTATTTGACCACCGTGTCGAACCGGCTGAACGTCGTGATGAAGCAACTGACGATCATCGCCACCATCTTCCTGCCGATCACCTTCGTCACCGGTATTTTCGGCATGAACTTCGGCCACATGCCACAGGTCGATCATGACGCCGGTTTCAATTTCTGGATCGTGCTGGTCGCAATGGCCCTCATCACTGGCGGACAGATCTGGTATTTCCGCAAGCGTGGCTGGATGTGATGGCAGTGGTGGTTATCGCACTCGTCGCCCGCAAGCCGTGGGAGAGCGCCCTCTCGCGTCCGCATCGGCGACGGGCTATACTTGCACTCAGAATCCAGGCGGAGACGATGGCGTTCTCGGCGCGCGTAACGTGTCAGCGGAACCGGAGGGAGACATGGCGCTACCACCAGCATCAGACGAAGCATCAGACGATCAGAGCGTTGAGGATATGTCCTTCGCGCCGGTCGAGCGCGTCGTGGGCTTCCAGCTCATCGCGCGCGACAATGGCCGCTCGGTCGTGCGCTTCACCCCCACCGCGCGCCACGTCAACCCGATGGGAACGCTGCACGGTGGCATCCTCTGCGACATCGCCGATGCCGCGATGACCGCGGCCTACCTCACTACGCTGCAAGAGGGCGAGACGTTTACTACGCTGGAGATGAAGATCAATTACCTCAAGCCGGTCTGGCGTTCGCAACTGCGCGCTGATGGCTGGGTGGTGAAGGCTGGCCGCACCATCGGCCTGGCTGAGTGCGACATCTATGACGAGAGCGGCAGCCTGGTCGCACGCGCCACCAGCACCTGCATGACGTTGCGTGGCGAGGCAGCGGCGGGTCGCTGACTTCATTGCGCGTCCGCCATGCCATCGCCTCCCACCGCCTCTGCCCACCTGCGACGGCTTCAGGCAGCCATGCCCTGTAGCGCTGCCCGCCTGCCTGGCGCGTCGCTGTGCGCCCCAGCGCTGAAATATCCCGGTGCGATGAAACTGGCGCCGGGCTTGCTGGCAGCGTAGATACCGCGATGTCACGCCTGGTGAGGCGTTGCGTGTGCGATTCGTCCAGAATGCTGAAAACTGGCGAGATTGACGTTGAAACGAGGTACTTGACGCGACAAATGAAAAATTATGAGCTATGATGCACTTATGTTGATGGGGTTTTCCCAAGCGAACGCTGGCCGCGCCCAGAGGGATAGGGTTGCGCGAGCGTTCTTCTCACGAGGCAGGCGACCGGTCACCTGCCCCTGCGCGATTGTCCGAGCATGTGCGTGCTGTTGTGGTAGATCGAGCGACGCGCTGTGAGCGTCGTTCAGCGGAACAGACGAACTCGGGAGGCTGCGCATGACGACTCCGACCTCGACGACGATGAAGAAACTGATCAACAACCCCGATAATGTCGTGAAGGACGCATTAGCGGGAATGGCTGCGGCGCACGCCGACCTGATTCGCGTAGATGTGGACCTGCAACTGATCGTGCGCAACGATGCTCCAGTCCAGGGCAAGGTCGGCATCATCTCCGGTGGCGGCAGTGGCCACGAGCCGATGCATGGCGGCTATGTAGGCCGTGGCATGCTCGACGCCGCCTGCCCCGGCGCGATCTTCACCTCTCCGGTGCCAGACCAGATGCTCGCTGCGACCAAAGCGGTCAATGGTGGCGCTGGCGTGCTGCACATCGTGAAGAACTACACCGGCGATGTGATGAACTTCGAGATGGCGGCGGAACTGGCCCAGGCCGACACCATTGAGGTGGAGAGCGTTGTCATTGACGACGATGTCGCCGTGAAGGACAGCCTCTATACCGCCGGGCGACGTGGCGTGGGCGCGACGGTGCTGGCCGAGAAGATCTGCGGCGCGGCGGCGGAGAGCGGCATGAACCTCAAGCAGGTCGCCGATCTGTGCCGCAAGGTCAACGCGAACGGGCGCAGCATGGGCATGGCGCTGACGTCGTGCGTCACCCCCTCCGCGGGCAAGCCCACCTTTGATCTGGGCGGCGACGAGATGGAAATCGGTATCGGCATCCACGGCGAGCCAGGACGCACGCGCATGAAGCTGGGCACAGCGGCGCAGATTGCCGAGTTGCTGGTCAATCCGATCCTCGACGACCTGCCATTCAAGTCGGGCGATTCCGTGCTGGCTTTCGTCAACGGCATGGGTGGCACCCCCTTGATCGAGCTGTATGTCATGTTCAACGAGGTCAATCGCATCCTCAAGGGGCGTGGCGTCACCATCGCGCGCAACCTGGTCGGCGATTACATCACCTCGCTGGAGATGGCGGGTTGCTCAGTCACCCTGCTACGGCTCGATGATGAACTGACCAGGTTCTGGGATGCGCCGGTCCTGACACCGGCGCTACGCTGGGGCGCTTAGGCGCCCCGGCCCCGGCCAGGCTTCGCGCCAGGCTTCGCGCCAGGCTTCGCGCTAAATTCGCACGCACACCGCCGAACATCTTCGCGCATCTCCACCCATCTTCGCGCATCTTCGCACGGCATGACCGAATGAGCCGCGCCGCCACGGAGGCGGAGCAGGCATAGTGGCGCGCAAGCGCCTCAACCAGAGGAGGTTGACGGCATGGCTGACTCTCAGGACAAGTATGTGTTGGCGCTCGACCAGGGCACAACCAGTTCGCGTGCGATTCTCTTCAACCATGAGGGCCGCGCCGTCGCGACCGCCAATCGCGAGTTCCCGCAGATCTATCCGCAACCAGCCTGGGTAGAGCACAATCCCGAAGACATCTGGGCCTCGCAGATCGCGACCGCGCAGACGGTGATGCATGATAAGGGATTGACCGCCGCGAACATCGCCGCGATTGGCATCACCAACCAGCGCGAGACGACCGTTGTGTGGGACAAGACCACCGGCGCGCCAGTGATGAACGCCATCGTCTGGCAAGACCGCCGTACCTCCTCCTACTGCGATCAGCTCAAGTCCGAGGGCTGGGAGCAAAAGGTGCGCGAGAAGACCGGGCTGGTGATTGACGCCTATTTCTCTGGCACGAAGGTCAAGTGGATTCTCGACAACGTCTCTGGCGCGCGTGAGCGGGCGGAGAAGGGCGAGTTGATCTTCGGCAATGTGGATAGCTACCTGATCTGGCGACTGACTGGTGGCAAAGTCCATTGCACCGACTACTCCAACGCCTCGCGCACGATGCTCTTCAACATTCACACCCTCGACTGGGATGATGAGATTCTGGCGAAGTTGAACATCCCCCGTGCGATGCTGCCGAAGCCGAGCCAGAGCAGCGAAGTCTACGGCGAGACGGAGGCAAGCCTCTTTGGCGGCGCCATCCCCATCGCGGGCGACGCGGGTGACCAGCAGGCCGCGACGTTTGGCCAGGCCTGCTTTGAGCCGGGCATGGCGAAGAACACCTACGGCACTGGCAGCTTCCTGCTGCTCAACACGGGCGAGAAGGCGGAGGTCTCGAAGAGCGGCCTGCTCACCACGATTGGCTGGGGCCTGGGAGGCAAAGTCACCTACTGTCTGGAGGGCAGCATCTTCATCACGGGCGCCGCCGTGCAGTGGCTGCGCGACTCGCTCAAGATGATCAGCACCGCCGCCGAGACAGAGACGCTTGTCGCTGGCACCACCAGCACTGGTGGCGTCTATCTCGTACCAGCCTTCGTCGGCCTGGGCGCGCCCTACTGGGATCAATACGCCCGCGCGACCATCGTCGGCATGACCCGCGGCACGGGGCGCGCGGAGTTTGCGCGCGCTGCCCTCGAAGCCGCCGCCTATCAGACACGCGATGTCGTGCAGGCGATGGAGGCGGACTCTGGCGTCGCGCTCAAAGACTTGCGCGTTGACGGCGGCATGGTCGCCAACAACTGGCTGATGCAGTTCCAGGCCGACATCCTCGGCGTGCCCGTGCAGCGGCCCGTCGTCGCCGAGACCACCGCGCTCGGCGCCGCCTACCTCGCTGGCCTGGCAGTCAAGTATTGGGATGGACTGCAAGACGTCACCAACAACTGGGCGAATGATCGCACCTTCACCCCACAGATGAGTGAGGGAGACCGCGAGAAACTCTACAAGGGTTGGAAGCGGGCGGTCGAGCGCTCCCGCGACTGGGCGAAAGACGAGTAGCCCGGCCATCGGCGGATAGGAGCGTGAAGCGCGCGGCTTTGCGTCTGAGCGTCTGGATGGAGGCGGGTTCTCCATTCAGACGCATTCCCCGGAGCGTTGCAGGCGGCGCCGAAATCGCGTAGATGGCGCGAAGTTGGCCGGAATTGCGCGAAATCGCCCGGAATCGCCTGGCGTGGCGCATCGTTGACGTGGAGTTGTACGTCTAGTCTCTTCAAGAGCGGAAGCGGGCGCAGCGTCGCCAGCGCATCAACGCCACCCCACCTACGTTATCGGGCGCCGCACTCCGCTCGCTGGCGACGCGATGGAAACATCCTTCATTGATTGGGAGGGCAGAGAACATGGCATCGGAGTGGACAAACCGGAGAGGACTCGGCGGCGAGCTGCTCGCTGAGTTCCTTGGGACGATGATCCTGATCCTGTTCGGTGACGGCGTGGTTGCCGTCGTGCTGCTATTCAACGGCTTCGGCAGCCCCGCTACTGTCGCAGGACTATCTAATACAACCGTATCCGTAGGCTCATCTGCGGCATCGTGGCTGTTGATCAACTGGGGCTGGGGCTTTGCGGTCATGCTGGGCGTGTTCGTCGCTGGCACCATTAGCGGTGCGCACCTCAACCCGGCGGTCACGCTAGGTTTCGCAGTGCGCAAGGTATTCCCCTGGGCGAAGGTGATCCCTTACATGATCGCCCAGGTCGTGGGCGCGTTTGTGGCGGCGGGCATCCTCTTCATCGAGTACCAGGCCGGCATGAAATCGCAGGAGGCTGCGAATCACATCACACGCGACTCGCTCCAGGCCGCGACTGGCCCCTCTCAATTCTTCTTTACCTACCCGCACACGGCGCTGGGTGGCGTGGTCGTTCCGCTCTGGAACGCCATATTTGACGAAATCCTTGGCACCTTCCTGCTGGTGTATCTGATCCTTGTGATCATTGACGCCCGCAACTCGCCGCCGCTCTCTAACCTGGCGCCGCTCATCATCGGCATCCTGGTGGTGGCCATCGGCATGTCGTTCGGTGTGGACTCTGGCTATGCCATCAACCCCGCCCGTGACTTCGGACCGCGCGTTCTGGCGTGGCTGGCTGGCTTTGGACAGGGAGCCTTCCCTGGCAACGGCGTTGGTTTCTCGTGGTACTTCTGGGTGCCAATCGTGGCGCCACTGGTCGGCGGCGCCATAGCAGCGCTGATCTTTAACGTGACGCTGCATCCGATTCTGCGCGACAGGTTCGAGAAGATACCCGGCGCTGCGTCCGAAGGTCGAACGGTGCGCGACGAGCGCAGCGAGGCCGCTCGCCCCGATTAACCCGATAGACCCGCGCTGCTCCTGGCATGTCGCCTGGAGAGGCGCATCTACATTGTGAGCCGATTGAGACATCGCAATCTGGTCGGCTCACCCGATGCGCGCTACCATCGGTGTATGGCTTACCATCTCGCCGTGGTAGCGCGCATTGCGCCAGACTCATCTGCGAAATCACCCGACACGACACGCATGACCGATGGCGTACGCATCTGGCGGCTCAGCAAGGGCCGCACGCTATCGGGCCAGGTGGAGGAGACAACGCGCCGCTACGCAAGCCGCTGGGGCGCCGAAGCGATGGAGCCAAGCCGCCAGAGCTGACCCCACGAGGAGGAACTCACATGCCGCCACTGAACGCTGGAACACGATCCAACTACCTCGACCGTATGGCCACAGAGGTTTTTGATGTGCTGGTCATCGGCGGGGGCATCACCGGGCTGGGGGTTGCGCTCGACGCCGCCGCCCGTGGCTATAGCGTCGCGCTGGTGGAGAAAGGCGACTTTGGCGGCGCTACCAGCAGCAAATCCACCAAGCTGGTACATGGCGGCATTCGCTACCTGCCGCAGTTCGATTTCGGCCTGGTCCACGAAGCGCTGGTGGAGCGTGGGATGTTGCTGCGCAATGCGCCATTCCTGGTACAGCCGCTCGCATTCGTGCTGCCACTCTATGAAGACGCCAAGAAGCCGCTCGGCGTGCCAATCACCCCTCCAGGCGGCGTCGGCCTCGGCCTGATGATTGACTTCGGCCTCTACCTGTATGACACCCTGGCGGGTGGACGCGGCTTTGCGCGCCATCGGCGCATCTCCGTCGAGCAGGCGCTGACACTGGCTCCGACGTTGCGCGGCGAGGGGCTGAAGGAAGCGTTCATCTACTACGACGGGCAGACCAACGACACGCGGCTGGTGGTGGCGGTGCTGCGCACGGCGACCCGCTTTGGCGCGGCGATCACCAACTACACTGAGGTGACGGGCTTCGAGAAGCGCGACGGCATGCTGACGGCGGCGCATGTGCGCGACAGCATCGGCGGACGCGATCTCACCATCCGGGCGCGCCATATCGTCAATGCGGCGGGTGTCTTCGCGGACCGCGTCGCAGCGCTGACGGGCGATGAGTCGAAGGTCTCGCTGGAGCCAAGCAAAGGCGTGCATCTGGTCGTCGCCCGCGAGCGCATCGGCATGGGCGACACCGGTGTAGTGCTGCCAGAGACGGAGGATGGCCGCATCCTCTTCGTGCTGCCGTGGGAAGACCGCGCGCTGATCGGCACTACCGACACTGGCTCTGGCGACCTCGATCATCCTGAGGCGACGCCGGACGACATAGATTACCTGATCCGCCATGTCAATCGCTACCTCAATGTCAACCTCACGCGCGATGATCTGATCGGCGTCTATGCTGGCTATCGCCCGCTGGTGCGCTCGCGCGAGAAGCCAGCCGCGAATCTCTCGCGCACGCATGTCGTGCTGCAGGAAGACAACGGCATGGTCACGATTGTCGGCGGCAAGCTGACGACCTACCGGCGCATGGCGCAAGATACAGTGGATGTGCTGGCGCAGCGCGACGCGATGCCGATTACGCATCCCACCGAGAAGCTCCCACTCTCCGGCGCCATCAACTGGAAGCAGGCGCGACGCGAGTTGGCGCGACGTTGCGCTGAGCTGGGCCTCGACGCCAAGATCGAGACCTCGCTGGCCTTCAACTATGGCAGCCATGCGCTGGAGATTCTCGATCTGGTCGCGGCGCAGCCTGAGCTTGGCGCGCGGCTGATCGCCGATCTGCCGTTCATTCGCGCCGAGGCCATCTACGCCTGCCGCGATGAGATGGCGATGCGCCTCGATGACACGCTCGCGCGGCGCATGCGCATCGAGCTGGAGGACCGCGACCGTGGCGCGGGAGTGGTCGAGCAGGTGGCGGGCCTGATGGCTGACGAGCTTGACTGGCCGCCAGCCACGGTCAGCGCCGAGATCGAGCAGTACACACGCGCCGTGCAGCGCAGCCTGGCCGACGAGGGACTGGCGCAGATCGCGGGCCAGTAGCCTCGTCGCGTCGGAGTCGCGTCGGGAGTCGCAAGACGAATCGCAGGATCAATCGCTGGCGCCGAAACGCCAGGAGGGATGAGAGATGGCAGTCGAGAGCGCAGCGATGCTTGCATGGCTTCAGCGGTCGGCCAGCAGGCTGCACGAGCAGCGCACCTATCTGACCGACCTGGACGCCGCGATTGGCGACGCTGACCACGGCGCCAACATGGATCGCGGCTTCACCGCCGTCATGGCGAAGCTGCAAGCGGAGGGCGCCCCGGCGGATGTCGGCGCGATTCTCAAGACCGTTGGCGCGACGCTCGTCTCGACCGTCGGCGGCGCCAGCGGTCCGCTCTACGGCACCGCCTTCCTGCGGGCGGGGATGGCGCTCGCTGGCAAGACCGCGCTGGAGCCAGGCGACATCGAGGAGGGCTTGCAAGCCGCGCTAGAGGGCATCAAGGCGCGCGGCAAGGCGCAGCGCGGCGAGAAGACGATGATTGATGCGCTGGAGCCTGCGGTGCAAGCCTATTCGGCGGCGCTCGCCAGTGGGCAAGACGCCAAAGCCGCGCTGGCCGCCGCCGCCGATGCCGCCGAGGAGGGCATGCGCGCCACCATCCCGCTGCTCGCCACGAAGGGCCGCGCCAGCTATCTAGGCGAGCGCAGCGTCGGCCATCAGGACCCCGGCGCCACGTCGTGCGCGCTGCTGCTGCGCGCCGCCGCAGACGAGAGCTAGAGCGCAAGGACTCAACGCCATGACAGTCGGTCTTGTGATCGTTTCACACAGCCAGCGCCTCGCCGAGGGAGTCGCCGAGTTCGCCGGGCAGATGGCGCGCGGCGAGGTCACGATCATCGCCGCTGGCGGCACAGACACGGGCGAGCTAGGTACATCCATGGCGAAGGTGCAGCGCGCACTCGAAGCCGCCGACAGTGGCGATGGTGTGCTGGCGCTGATTGACCTGGGCAGCGCCCTGCTGACGGTCTCGATGGCGATTGAGCAACTAAGCGAGGAGCGCCGCGCGCGTGTGCGTCTGAGTGGCGGGCCGCTGGTCGAGGGCGCATTTGTTGCGGCAGTCGAAGCGTCGGTGGGCAGCGATCTGGCGCAGGTGGCCGCCACTGCGGACGACGCCGCGACGATGGACAAGGGCGTCAGCGACCAGTAGCTTGCTGCTGGCGATTGGGGTGGGTGGGCGCGACCGCACGCCATGGCCCCCGCTCCCGCGAGGAGAGGGGGAATCAGAGCCTGCTCCCCTCTCCCCGTGGGAGAGGGGCCGGGGGTGAGGGCTGGCGCAACTCCAACAAGCAACCTCGGATGTGACAGACATATTC
Organism: Ktedonobacterales bacterium; assembly: GCA_025936795.1. Classification (GTDB taxonomy): domain Bacteria; phylum Chloroflexota; class Ktedonobacteria; order Ktedonobacterales; family JADMIN01; genus JAKAIY01. The sequence continues at coordinate 17,618 of JAICSR010000022.1, forward strand.
ACCAGGCTATGCAGGAGAGGCGCCACACATGGACCATCCACCAGCGAGTGAGCCAACCCCTCCGCGCGCCGACGCCGCGCATGGTCCGCTGACGCTGCGTGGCGTGGCTGCCTCGCGGGGGCTGGCGCTCGGCCCGGCGCTGCGCTTCGCCCGTCGTACTTCATCCGCCGCCGTTTCCTCTACCACAGCTCCCAGTGCCAGCGCGCCAGCCGAGCAGCAGCGCCGCGCGCGTGAGGCATTGGCCAGCGCCGCCGCCGAGCTACGGGCGCTGGCGGAGCAGGTGACGCAGCGCGCTGGCGCCGAGCAGGCGGAAATCTTCGAGGCGCAGGCGATGATGCTGGAAGACCCGACCATCCTCGACCGCATAGACGAACTGATCGCCGGGCAGCGGTTGAGCGCTGAGGCTGCGGTGGCTCAGGCCAGCGAGGAGCAGGCGCAGGAGTTAGCCGCGCTGCCCGACCCACTCTGGCAGGCGCGCGCCGCCGACGTGCGCGACGCCGCCGGGCGGGCGCTGAATGCGCTGGCCCCGGCGCATGCGCGGCAGCAGACCCTCGCCGAGGCGCTGGCGGCGCAGGCCGGGCCGGTGATCGTGCTGGCCGCTGACCTGGCGCCATCGGATACCGCATCCGCGCCACCGGAGCGCCTGCTGGGCATCGCGCTGGCGCAAGGCGGGACCACCTCACATGCCGCGATCCTCGCACGCGCGCTGGGCATTCCCGCTGTCGTCGGCCTCGGCCCCACGCTGCTGAGCGATGTGGCGGATGGCGATACCCTGGCGCTCGATGGCGGCGCCGGGCAGGTCATCGCGCGGCCAGACGCTGCGACGCAAGCGGCGCTGCGGCAGGCGCAGTCCAGCGCGCAGGCTGGACAGGCGCAGGAGCAGGCGCGGCTCGTCGTCTGGCTCAATCGCGCCGGAGCGACCCGTGATGGCGCGCCGATTCCGATCATGGCCAACGCTAGCTCGCTTGCCGAGGCGCGTGCGGCGGCGGCGATGGGCGCTGAGGGCATCGGCCTGTTGCGCACCGAGTTTCTCTTCGCTAGTAGCGACACCTTGCCAGACGCTGAGACGCAGGCGCGGCTCTATGCCGAGATCATCGCCGCGTGCGATCCGCCACGTGGACCCATCACCATCCGCACGCTCGACGCAGGCGCCGACAAACCGCTGCCCAGCCTGAGCGCCTTCACCAGCCAACTGCCCGCTGAGGCCAACCCCGCCCTCGGCGTGCGCGGCGTGCGGCTCCAGTTGCGCTTCACTGAGCTGCTGCACACGCAACTGGAGGGCATCGCGCTGGCCGCCGCGCAGACGGAGACAACCATTCATGTGATGCTGCCGATGGTGACGACGGTGGATGAGATCGAGGCGGCCCGGCAGGCGCTGGCCGAGGCGCAGGACCGTGTGGCGGCGCGTGGACTGACACCACGTCACATCGCGCTGGGCATCATGATCGAGACGCCAGCCGCCACGCTCACCGCCGCTACGCTGGCGCGCCATGTCGCATTCTTCAGCGTCGGCGCGAATGATCTGGCGCAATATGTCATGGCCAGCGACCGGCTGCATCCCGACCTCGCGGCGCTGCGAGCGCCCACTCAGCCAGCCGTACTGCGCGCCATCCAGCAGGCGGCGCAGGCAGGAGCCGCGCGCCACATCCCCGTCGCGGTCTGTGGCGAGATGGCTGGCGAGCCAGCGCTGGCGGCGCTGCTCGTGGGGCTGGGCGTGACCGAGCTGAGCATGGCGCCCAACCGCATCCCCATCGTGAAGGAGGCGCTCGCCTCCTACCGCTTGGCCGACCTGCGTGCGGTCGCCGAGCGCGCCGCTAACGCCGAAACAGTCGCCGACGCCAACCGCATCCTCGCCGATCTGACGCCGCTCGCCGATGGCTTCAGTGGCGCATAGCCTCTGCGTCGCGCCATATCGCGCCATAGTGCGCCATTTGTCCACGCTGGAAACAATTCGGCTTGCTCCAGGCGTCATACTGAAGGCTAGGACATTTGGCGCTCCCATCGCGACAAAAAGCAGACGGTTCAGCCGGGTAGCGGTATAATGGCCTCTGGCACAACAAGAGCGATAGGCGGTCTCCCTGCGACGAGCGCGCGTTCGATGACGAACCTCAGGAGACAGGCAGCCCCGTACAAGGATTGGCACATCTGAGCGCCGACAGCATGCGGATGGAACGGATGGAACGGATGGAGCGGATGGAGCGGTGATGAGCGGGCTCAGGATACCGCCGCAGACAGCGCACTACCAGGTGGAGAGATAGACAAGTATGAGTGATCCGAATCGCCCCCGGCAATCGCCTTCCGGCTCGCAGCGCTGGCGTCAGGACGACCAGCGTAGCCAGCGACGCGAGCAGCCCCGGTCATCGTCTCGCTCAGAGAACACTCGCCCACCAGGTCGCGACGCTGGGCGCTACGACGACCCACGCGCGCCAAAACGCACGCGTGCGATAGACGCCGATGACGGACGAGATGGCGGCTGGGACGACTCCACCTGGGACGATGAGCGTCAGTCGCGTGGGAGCCGTGGCAGCCGTCCTGGGCAAACGCGCTCAGGTCGCGAGCCAGATCGGTCGCCGCGCCGCTCCGGCTCATCGGTCGGCGAGTCGCGCGGCGGCGGGCGAGGTCCGCAGGGCTGGGATGACGCGGGCTGGACTGACGATGAGTGGGAGCAGGGCGGCGGCTGGGATGACCAGGACTGGGACGGGCAGCGCGGTGAGCTGGCGCACGATGACGACGCCTGGCAGCCAGCATCGCAGCGCGCTGTCGGTGAGCGCGGCTGGAACAACGTGGCCGCCCGTGCAGGCGCCGCATGGAGACATACATCCTCGCAGGTCGTCGCCGCTACCAGGCGCCCGTCATCGCTGCGCGAGCGACTGCGCAGCGACCGGAAGACGCAGGTGATCGCCGCCATCATGCTGGTGGTCATCCTTGTCTGCATGATTCCGACGCCGATCCTGGCCTATAGCAATACGATGGCGTTGGCCAAAGATGGGACCGCGCATCTCAAAAACGCCGAGAACGACTTCAAGGCGCTCGCAACCAACCCCACCAATCTCGACACCATCAACGCCGCCCAGCACGAATTGCAGCTGGCTCACAATGACTTCGCCCAGTTGCAGTTGCGCGCGGCGCTGCTCACGCCGATCGGCCTCGTGCCGAAGGTTGGCTCGAAGGTGGCGGGCGCCAACAAGCTCGCGCCGCTGGCTGTCGAGGGGACGCAGGCGGGCATACTAGGCTGCGACGCGCTCAAAGTGCTGGTGACGGGCCTCAAGAATCCACTGGGAACCACTGGCGGGCTGAGCAGCGCCGATACGAACCAGATCGCCAGCGACATGGACCAGATTCACACGCTCTACGGGCAGATGGAG
>JAICSR010000465.1 GCA_025936795.1 Ktedonobacterales bacterium
GCCCAGCACGCCGACCAGCGCCAGCCACCAATCAGGCTTGCGTTTGCTCTCATCGGCCTCCACCTCGCCTGCGACAAAGGCTATACAGGCAGGCAGGTACAGCACATGCACATGCTGCTCGCGCGCCGCTCCAAAACCTGGCCTGCCTTCGCACGCCCAACGCAAATGGGCGCGCTGACCGTGCTGGATGTGTCGCAGGCGCAACCGGGCGAGCAGCGCGACTCCATGCTCCACCGCTGGGCGCAATCCGTGTGGGACGCCTGGAGCCAGGAGCATGCGCGCGTCAAAGCGCTGCTCGACCGCGTGATGGCAGACTAACTGCGGCCCACCTCCCTGTTGTCCCAATGGCGCTGAAACATGTATCAGTATTACCAGGTGTATGCGGTGTGTGACACGCGACTGCCCAACCGCGAGAGGAACGTCCTGCAATGGCTCGTGAAGAGGCGCCAACCGTGTGGAGCGACGATGATCGCGATGATCTTATCGTCACCCGCCAATCGCTCGATACAGCGCCGAATCGCGCCGCCGCGTCGCACGCTCACCTGCGCCCCATCCTGGCCAGCGCCGCCGACGCCATCCCCAGCGCAACATCGCCAGCCGCCACATCAGACGCCGAGGACACCGCGCCGCACGCTGCGCCAGCCGCCACTCCACTCGTGCGCATCGCCTGGGACCGCAGCCTGACCATGCGCCAGAAGCTGCTGCGCGGCGCCGCCATCAGCCTGCTCGTCGCGCTCACACTCTATCTGCTGATTGGCGGGCCTGCCACCACGGGGGCGACGCTGAGCCGTGTCGGTGACGCGATCAACGCACAACTGCATCCACCGAAGCCGCAGCCGACACTAGCCGAGCGCGGCTACATCTCCATCAAGTCACCGCCTGGCGCCAACAATCTGTCACAAATCAGCATAGCGCCCGCCATCGGCCGAGGCGACTCTGCCTGGGCGTGCTGGTCGTCGCCCTTCGCACGGCACACGCGGTCTGGCGTCTGGAGCGCTCGGGCCTTCTACACCGCGGATGGTGGCGCCCACTGGAACCCGCTTGCCCTGCCACAGACGGCGGCGCTGGGCTGCTCGGTCCTCGCCGATGGCGAGCGCGCAGAGAGCGCGCTGGTCTTGTTGACACAGGGCCTCGCCACGGATGGCGCCTGCATCGCCCCATCACTCTACCTGACCGCAGATACGGGCGCGTCGTGGACATCTGTGCCGTGGCCGCGCGGCCCGGCGGGCAGCGCATGCCAGTACCAGGCCGCGCTGCAAGGCGGCGCCATCTACCTCTGGGCCAACAATCCGCTCGTCCAGGGAACCAACCGCTACCTGCCACCAACGGGCCGCCTGATCGTCTCGCGCGACGCTGGCCAGACCTGGGCGCTCGCCGACAACGGGCTGGATGACAGCGCTGGATTAAACATCATCGGCTTTCGGCCCGGCGGGCACATCCTCGCCTCCATCGCCAATGCGCGCGGCTCAGGCAGCTCCTCGATCCTCATGCGCAGCGACAACTTCGGCGCCTCCTGGAGCAGCCTCGGCGCGCTCCCCGGCGCCTTCCCGCAGGTCTTCGTCTCCAGCGATAGCAGCGTGACCGATCACGACGGCTGGGGGCGGCTCTACGTGGTAGCGCGAACGGTGGCCAACGGCTTGCCGAGCGTGCCGCCGACCAAGACGCTCGCCACCACCTACATCGGCGCGCCATGGACGCCCATCCCCCTGCCGCCACTGGAGCCTGGCGCCAACCCGGACGCGCTATCCAGCCAGCCGCTCGTCATCGGCGTAGGCCCAGCGGCCACGCTCGAAGCTGAACGTGGTATCGTCGAGGCGCGTGATGCGCAACTGAGTCCGTCGAGCCATCTCTGGGTGTGGAATCCCACGCGGCGCGAGTGGCTGCTCGATCCGCAGGCCGTCCCTGGCAATCTGGAGATGCAAGGCGCGGCGTGGCGCGCTGGCGACCAGATCGTCTGGATGACCACTCTCCAGCTTGGCGTCCCACCCGTCCTACACATCTACACCAGGACCTACCCTGCCGACCTGCTGGCGCACACCCGGAGCGGCGCGCCGCTGGGGTCATAATCTCAGCCAGCCGCGCTGTGACTCACAGGCGTGAGGGCGATAGCCAGGAAGACTCGGGCGCCAATCCCGAACGGGCGCATATGATATAGTAGCCAGGATTTCATGCAGCCCAGCCCGATGCGCGCATGGCGCTGGGGGCAGTCGCATGCGACACATGGGGTTCCATCGGGTTCGAGTGAGCGAGGCGAAGGCATGACAGCGACGACAGACGGCGCACAGCGGTATGATGTTCTGGTCGTGGGTGGTGGCCCGGCGGGGTTGAGCGCGGCTGAGGCCGCTGCCAAGGCAGGCGCGCGCGTGGCTGTGCTGGAGCGCCGCAAAGAGATTGGCTACCCCGTGCATACCAGCGGCGGGAGCTGGATCAGCGACATGCGCGCCATCGGTATCCCGGCGGACCTGTATTATCCCATCCGCGCCGTCACGTTCCTCTCGCCCAGGCGCTCCATGACGTTCGACTATGACGACCCGGTCTGCTGCGTGCTGGATGTGCGCGGCGTCTACCAGTTCCTCGCTGGCCGCGCCATTGCCGCAGGCGCCGAAGTTCATCCCAACTCGCCAGTCGAAAGCCCCATCATCGAAGGTGGGCGCGTCGTCGGCGTCGTCGCCAAGGACCACCGCAATCGCGCGGGCGAGTGGCGCGCCGATGTCGTGATTGACGCCAGTGGCTTCTCCAGCACGCTCGTCACACGGGCGGGGCTGCGGCGCGGCTTCCAGCGCTACGGCTATGGCGCCGAATATGACCTCGTCGCGCCGAACTACGACCCCCAAACGCTCTACCTCATCATGGGCAGCCAGGTCGCGCCCTCAGGCTATGCCTGGGCCTTCCCACGTGGCAAGGGTCGCGTGCGGCTGGGGGTTGGTGTCATCCGCCCAGATGTCGTCGCCGACGC
>JAICSR010000620.1 GCA_025936795.1 Ktedonobacterales bacterium
ACAGCGGCGCTCCAGCGCATGCAGGCGGGCGTGTCGTCAACCTGCTCTCCGCGCTGGTCGCATGAGCAGCGCGCCACCTCCATTCGATAAGCGCGACGACGAGCGCGACGACGAGCGCGACGACGAGCAGACAGCCGAGCGTGGCGAGCGCCTGCAAAAGTACCTGGCGCGCTGCGGAGTCGCCTCGCGTCGCCGCGCAGAGGAGCTGATCACTGCGGGCGCGGTCACGGTGAACGGGCGTGTGGCGCGCGAGCTGGGCGTGCGGGTGGACCCGGAACACGACGCGGTGCGGGTGCGCGGCGAGCGGGTGCGGCCAGCGCAACGCCTGGTCTATCTGCTGCTCAACAAGCCGACTGGCGTTGTCACGACCATGCACGACCCCGAAGGTCGCCCCGTCGTGCTCGATCTGTTGCCCGACCACTGGCGCGACGAGCGTGTCTACCCCGTCGGGCGGCTCGATCAGTACAGCGAAGGGCTGCTGCTGCTGACCAACGATGGCGCGCTGGCCCTGCGCCTGACCCATCCGCGCTATGCCCTGACCAAGGAATACCACGCGCTGGTGCGCGGGCGGCCTGATGCTGCGACGCTGGAGCGCTTCGCGCAGGGGCTATCGCTGGAAGGCGAGACGCGCCCCACCGCTCCGGCCCGCGTCTGGCTGCTGGGCGCTGGCGAGGACGATCCGGCGACCACCTGGGTCGCGGCGGAACTGCACGAGGGGCGCAATCGTCAGGTGCGGCGTATGTTCGAGGCGCTGGGACACCATGTGCTGCGCCTGCGGCGCGTGCGCGTGGGGCCACTGACTCTCGGCGATCTGCGCGTCGGCGCGGTTCGCGCGCTCACACAGCGCGAGCTGGCCGCGCTGCGCAAGGCCACCGAGAGTTGACGGCGACGGCGCCAGAGCAACCAGAGCAACCGCCAGAACATCAGCAGAGGAGGAGCAGAGAGCGCGATGTGGAGAGTCTATGCGATTGGCTTCGGTCTGATGGCTGTCGTGATGATCGTCGTCGGCGCGGCGCTCTTCATCGAGACGCTGATTGACCCCGTCAGCGGCGGCCCGACGCCAGAGTGGGTCTGGCTGGTGCGCGCGTTAGTCGCCGTGGTGATGGGCGCCATCGCGGCGACGCTGGCCATCGCCGCCTGGCGCCAGGCGCAACGCCCGCAGATGTAGCGCCCCCTCCCCAATCCCTCTCCCGCACAGCGGGAGAGGGGCTTTTCGTTTCCCGCGTCCTTCCAGTTCCCCTCGCCCACAGGGCGAGGGGCTTGGGGGTGAGGGTTCACCTCGCGCCGATCAGCCCTTGCCCTCCAGCAGCGGCAGGGTGAACCAGAAGGTGGCGCCTGCGCCTGGCGCGCTCTTCACGCCAACCTGGCCGCCGTGCCGCTCCACGATCATCCGGCTGATGTAGAGGCCCAGCCCCAGCCCCACGCCTGACCCACTCACTGCCTCGATGCCCTCCGCACGATGGAAGCGCTCGAAGAGGCCGCGCTGCTGCTCTGGCGAGAGGCCCGGCCCCTGGTCAGTCACCTCCACACGCGCC
>JAICSR010000589.1 GCA_025936795.1 Ktedonobacterales bacterium
AACATGGACGAGCGAGCTTCTGCCGTCTGCGTTCCAGCCGATCACCCAGGCCTCACCATCGGCCACTGGAGCAATGTCGGTGATGTACTGCGGCGTGTCACGTATCAGCGACCACGCGCCACTCGCGTAGTGGAGCAGCGAGGTATTCGCCCCGCCCTGCACGCCTTTCGGATTCGACATCGCCAGCCAGCCCTCATCTGCCGTGCGCATGGCCATGATGTCGGGCGCCCCTTGCGCATCAATGGCGGGCAATGGCTCTTTCTGCCATGCGCCATTGCTGATGTGGAGCAGCAGCCCATGCCCGCTGCCGTCGCCCCCGACCACCCATCCCTCCGACGAGGAGAGCATGTCGATCCCGCCGAGGTACGTACCGGGCAGTGTGGGGCCCACCTGCGTCCAGGCGCCATTGGCATAGTGCAGCACCATACCGCGATCTGGCATGCCATCCACGGGATTCGTGTTGACGCCGCCAGTTCCCCACCCTTCGTCAGGTCCCGACAGCGCGAAGGTAATCACCTCTACACCTTCTGGGAGTCCTGCGCCATGCGTCAGCGCAGCCGCAGCCGGCAATTGCGCGACAGCGGGCGTCCTCGTCGCCGCGCTTGCGGTCGCTCCGTGCGCAGGTCGGCGCGTGGACAGCGAGATGAAGACCGCGATGATGAGCGCCACAACCAGCAGCACGGCGATGGCGGCTGGCACAGTGGCAGGCCGCGCAGTCGGTGTGGTCGGCGGCCGCGCCTGTGCAGGAGTCTCACCGGATTCGGCGTCAAGCTCGCGGGTTCGCAAATCACGCTGCCGCATGGGACCTCCCTCTGCTCGTGCTCTCGCCGCTGGCGCTTGCAGCGCCCTACGCTTACTACGACGACTGGAGGAGCGCGCTCACGCCTCCGCGGCGACGGTATAGCGCATCACCAGACGGCTGCGGCCAGCCGGGGTCACATCCACGAAGCCCGCTGCGAGGAAGGTGGCAGGCGCAGTTTCAACCGCAGGCGCCCATCCGCCGCACGTTTTCGTGCGCCCCACTCGTTGCGCCGACCCGCTGGCATGCTATACTAGCGCTGCGAGCGCGCTGTGAGGCCAGCTTGACGCCGCGATGGCCCAGCGCGCTGTGGATAGTCGTTCGGTGGAGGAAGGGGAGCGCGCCGCATGTCGTCAGCCGAACCTAGCGCTCATAAGTCGCGCAACGCCTTCATCAGCCATGCGCACGCCGATAACCCTTTGTGTGAGCCATATGCCCAGGATCTGAAACGGCGGGGTCTCGACGTCTGGTATGACCTGAACAATAATCCTGAAGGTCAGATGTTGGCGGCGACCCTCCAGCGCGAATTACAGGCGCGCGCCGCCCTCATCGTCTTCGTGACGCCAGCGGCGCTAGCGTCGTTCTGGGTCAATCTGGAGATCGAGGCATATCTTGGACTGATGGCGCAGGACCGCACGCGCATGCTGCTGCCGATGCGTCTGGAGTCATGCGAGATGCCCCCGTTCATGAATGCCGTCACCTGGATTGACGCCGTGGGCATGCCGCCAAGCGAGGCGGGTCAACGTATCGCCACCGCGCTCATGATGTCCGGCGGCCGCACGCCTGTAATCGCGACCACTGCGCAAGCGACTGGACAGAATGCGCTCGCGCTGCGCCTGGCGCAGGAGGCGCATGAGGAGTTACTGGCCAGCCATTGGAATGACGTAATCACCAAGGCAAACTTTGCGCTGAACCTGCCAGCGACGGCGCCAACCGTCGGCCTCTGTGCCGACCTGGCGTTGGCCTATGCCAGTCTGGATCGCTGGGCGGAATC
>JAICSR010000179.1 GCA_025936795.1 Ktedonobacterales bacterium
CAGACGGGTGAACTGAAGGCGCAGCCCGCCGCGATTCGTGCGCTGATCGCCGCGACCCTCAAGGGCGTGGACTACACCCTCGCGCATCCGCAGCAGGCGGTGACGCTCAGCGCGAAGTATGTGCCGGACCTGACCGACGCGACCAACGCGGCCAGCGCGCTCCAGGTCTTGAACGCGACCATCCCGCTGATGCGGCCCAACGCCAGCAAGCCGGGCTACAACGACCCGGCGGCGTGGCAATCTATGGCGACGCTCATGCGGCAGGGTGGCCAGCTCAGCGGCCAGGTGGACGTGACGCAGACCTACAGCAACGACTACCTGCCCAGCTAGCGCTGCCCACGGGTATTGCAGCGCCGCCGACGGAGCAAACGTTTCGTCGGCGGCGCGGCCACATCTGTGCGATCAGGTCAGATGGCGCAGCTAGGCGCTCTTTGCGAGGTAGTTGGTGAAGACGACATTCAAGCCGTTATCAGCGGCGAGGCCCCATTTGCCTTCCGGCAAGGTGGCGTCGTTCATGGTCCCCATTTTCTGTCCGTTCACGTAGAACTCAAACGTCGAGCCACTCATCTTGACTGAGAGGGTATTCTTCGTGTTCAGACCGCCATTAATAGCGACGTTGGTCGTGTAATCGTGCAAGCGGGTGGTCTTCCCATTCACGACCTTGAAGAATGCCCATCTACTATTTGAGTCAATGGCGAACTCGTAGTAGTTGTTGTCGTCCTCCAGACGGAAGATCAAGCCATAGGCATAATTGTCCGGTCCAGCGACCTGCGACGCCGTAACAGTCTCGACGCCATCAACCTGGTTGTCAATCGGCGCATAGCAGATGTAGCCACCGCCAATGTGGTAGCCATCCTGCGCGAAGTAGCAGTGGCTGTCATTGGACCAGCCATTCACGTTGCTGGTCAGTGGGTCGGAGAGCAGTGTATTGGATGCCGCAATAGCCGCCGTGACGGTCGCATTGGCGCTGGCTGGTGAGATTGGCTCGATTGGCTTCGCGTGCGACTGGTTGTAGACGCTGACCACGATTGCGATCACCACCAGCGCGACCACGACCCCCGCAGTGATGCGTCCCCACGGTCGTCGCTTCGGCTGGTTGCTCGGCTGCCAGTCAACGCCTGGCCGATACGCTCCGGGGTAATTCGTAGGCGCGCCGTATGCAGGCGTGTAGGGCGGCTGGTTCGTGGGCTGCTGTGTCGGCGGCACACTAAACGCAGGCGGCGCGGCGTAGACCGGCACAGGCTCGGCCTGCTGAGGCGCGCTCTGCTCCGTCGCCAGCGACAGCCCGCAGGTTGGGCACGTTTGCACATCCGTATCAGTCACGACTCTGCCACAGTGTGGACACGTCCGCATACGCGATCCCTCCTGACCTTACTGCAAGGATGTTTACTTGCTAGCACGCTCTCGGTTGTTGAGTGTAGCAAGAACACAGTATACAGGCTCGCCGCCCGTTTGTGAACAGGCGCAGGGCGGCAATGATGGCATTCACCGCGTATACTGGAGGAGCGGCAGCGGCGGATAGGCTGTGCTGCCAGAACCGCGCGAGCGGACGCCAGAAGGAGCGCAGTAACACGATGACTCCCCAGCACACCGACCAATCGAGTGCGCGTACAGCAGGCGCCACGACCGAGACGCCAACCGCCGACACGGCCACGCGCGCCACGACCGCAGCGCCACCCACGGATGCGGCAACGCAGCGCAAGCAGGCGTTCCTCCAGTGCGAGCGCTCGCTGAATGGCCATCCAACACAGACGCTGCGCGCGGAGCTACTGGCGCTGGCCGAGAGCGTGGGCGCGGATGAGCAGCCCGACCGCTACGGCGAGGGCGCGCTGATCGAGGACTTCGAGCGCGAGATCGCGGCGCTGCTTGGCAAAGAGGCGGCTGTCTTCATGCCCAGCGGCACGATGGCCCAGCAGATCGCCCTGCGCATCTGGAGCGAACGTAGTGGTCGCCGGACGGTCGCCTTCCACCCAACCTGTCACCTGGAGCTACATGAGCGCAAAGGCTACGAGCGGCTACATGGCCTGCACGCCACGCTCGTCGGCGACGCGGATCGCCTCATCACGCTGGACGACCTGCGCGCCACGCCTGAGCCACTCGCCGCGCTGCTGCTGGAGCTACCACAGCGCGAGATTGGCGGCCAGCTCCCGGAGTGGGATGCGCTGGTGGAGCAGACGGCGTGGGCGCGTTCACACGGAGCCGCCGCGCACATGGACGGCGCGCGGCTCTGGGAGGCGGCGCCGTACTACGGGCGCGACTATGCTGAGATCGCCAGCCTCTTCGAGAGCGTCTATGTCTCGTTCTACAAGGGCATCGGCGCCATCACGGGGGCGGCGCTGGCTGGCACAGCGGAGTTTGTCGCCGAGGCGCGCATCTGGCAGCGACGCCATGGCGGCAATCTCTTCCACCTCTACCCCTACGTGCTCTCGGCGCGCGCTGGACTACGCGAGCGGCTACCGCGCTTCGCCAGCTATCACACGCGCGCCGTGGAGATCGCCGCCGCGCTGGCGCAGGTGGAGGGCGTCATCCTGAAGCCGAATCCGCCGCAGACGCACATGGCGCACGTCTATCTGCGCGGCGCGCCAGACGCTCTGCTGGAGGCCAGCGCCGAACTGGCGCGCGAGCAGCGCGTCGCGCTCTTCACCTGGCTGCGCCCGGCGCCCGTCCCGGGCTACGCCATGTTCGAGCTGAACATTGGCGATAGCGCGGCAGCCTTCACGCCCGACGAGATTGCTGGTTACTTCACCCGCGTCATCGAGCGCGCAGCCAGCAGTCGCTAGCGGACGGTTGGCGCGACCTCACCCCCAGCCCCTCTCCCGCAAGGCGAGGGGAGCCAGATTCCCCCTCTCCCTGTGGGAGAGGGGGCCAGGGGGTGAGGTCGCGCCAGCCCGCTACTGCTGGGGCTGCGCGACCACGAAGTCGGTGAACAGCACCTCGCTCTTCCCGTCGACATCGTCATTGCCGACGCCTGCGGTACCCTGTGCATACGTCGAGTCGTTTGCAAATCCCACTGGCTGGCCATTGATATAGAAGGTGAACTGCGAGCCGACGGCATCCACTTCCAGGTCATTCGAGGTGTTGCCCACCTCAATAGCGCTATTGGACTGATACTGCGTCACCATCGTGCCTTTGCCATTGACGAACTTCACGAAGCCCCACTGACCATCTGGCGTGATCTCGAAGCTGTAGAAATTGCCCGATGACGTGTGGCGCAGCACGATACCATAGCTGGTATCTTGCCCGGCCTTGAGCGGCGCCACCGTCACACTTATATCCGCGTCCGCTGCGGTCACGCTGTCAGGGCCGAGGCATGCGGTGCCACCGTGAACATGGTAGCCGTCAGTTTTGAATGCGCAGTTGGTGTCGTTGGCCCAGCCATCAGGCGTATCGGTGAGGCTGTCCTGGTAGATGATCGTCTCAGCGGGCGACGGCGTGAGTTCCGCCGCCAGCGCGGTCTCGGTGGGAGCCAGCGTCGTGAGGATGCTCGATGCGGCGCCCTGGCCGAGTTTGCCAAGCGCGAAGAGGCCGCCGCCACAGGCGAGCACGCAGAGCAGGATGACGCCGACTACGATGCCTGCGATCATCCCCGCTCGGCTGCGACGCGGTGGCTGGGGCGGCTGCGCTGGCGGATATCCCGGCTGCTGCCCATACCCCATCTGTTGCGAGGGATAGCCTGGCTGGCCATAGCCCGGTTGAGGCGGCGGATAGGCGCCCGGCTGGCCGTAGCCCGGCTGCGGTGTATTCCCTGGCTGGCCATAGCCTGGCTGCGATGGCGGATACATTGGCTGCTGCGGCGTCGGATACTGCGGCGGCTGGCCATAGCCCGGCTGCTCTGGATTCTGCGGGTTCTGTGGATTGTTGGGATTCTGCGGATCATAAGGCGTCATACGATACTACTCCACCCTTGCATGCGCGGGCCAGGCGCGAGTTGCGTCGTTCACCCGCCGCCTGGTCAGTGTACCGTACACAGGCAAGGCGGCGATTAAGCAATTCTGCTGATAGTCGGCAGATCACCTGGCATTTGGGCCAGTACGCATCTCCGACTGCGTCCCGCTCGTCATCACTGGCGGATAGACGCGGCGAAACTTGGATATACTGATGCGTGTCGCCAGTGAAGCGCCGGGGCGCCGTCCCTGGGCGCAAGACAGCCCGGCGAGTTGGGGAGCGGGAACATCAGCGCACAAGCAGACGACCGCCAGAGCGAGCGGGAACAAAGCCCGGTGCGGCAGCAATACCTCAGTGTGAAGCGCCAGTATCCCGATGCGATTCTCTTTTTTCGCATGGGCGACTTCTATGAGATGTTTGACGACGACGCCGAATTGGCCGCGCGCGAGCTTGAGCTGACCCTCACCGGGCGCGACTTCGGGCGCGGCCTGCGCTCGCCGATGGCTGGCGTGCCGCACCATGCGGCGGATGGCTACATCGCGCGGCTGATCGCCAAGGGCTACCGCGTCGCCGTCTGCGAGCAGGTCAGCGATCCGGCGCTCTCGCGTGGGCTAGTCGAGCGCGAGGTGATTCGCGTCGTCACGCCGGGGACGGTGATCGATCCGGCCATGCTGGCGGCCAAGCGCAACAACTATCTGGCCGCCGCCGCGCTGGGTCGTGACGCCGTCGGTGTCGCCTATGTGGATATCACGACGGGCGAGTTCGCCTGCGCGCAATTCGCCGCCGCCGATCCTGAGGCTGCGCTGGCCCAGGAGCTGAGCCGCGTGCAACCAGCTGAGGCGTTGATCGAGGCGGCGCGTCCCTCGCGCCTGCCACGGCCACGCGCGCGCTGGCGCGAGGCCGCCGACGATCTGACACTCCACGCCGAGCAGACCGGGCAGAACGGCCATCACCCCACCTCCTCCCCTGCCGACCACACCGCCGACGACGACTCTGCCGATCTGGCCAGTCGGCTCGACGCCCTCGATGCGCGCCTGGATGTCGTCATCACCCCCTACGACACGCGCCACTTCCGCGAAGACATCGCACGCGAGCGCCTGCTGGAGCGCTTCCAGGTCGCCTCGCTCGAAGCGTTTGGCTGCGAAGGGCTGCCGCTGGCGATCCGCGCCGCCGGAGCGATCATCGCCTACCTCAATGAGACACAGCGCGGCGCGCTCGCCCAGATCACCGGGCTGGAGACGTACAGTGTCACCGGCTTCATGACGCTCGACGCGCACACACGGCGCAATCTGGAGCTTTTCGAGAGTGGGCGCAGCGGCGGCGTGAAAGGCTCGCTGCTGAGCGTGCTCGATCTCACCCGCACGCCGATGGGCGGGCGACTGCTGCGGCGCTGGCTGGGTGAGCCGCTGCTCGATCTGCCGCGCCTGCTGGAGCGCCAGGAGGCGGTAGCCGCCGCGAAGGACGCGGTGGCGCTACGTGCGCGCCTCGCGCCGCTGCTGGGCCGCGCAGGCGACATCGAGCGGCTGATCAATCGCGCGCTCCAGCGCATCGCCACCCCGCGCGATCTGGTGGCGCTGGCGGCGGGGCTGCGCGCGGTGGAGGAGGTGGCCGCAGCCACCCACGACGCGCCGGAGGGACTGGCGCGCGTCTGCGCCGCCGTACATCCGCTGCCAGAGTTGCAGGCGCTGATCGGCGTGGCGCTGGTGGACGAGCCGCCGCTGACGCTGGCGGATGGGGGCTACATCCGCCCCGGCTATCATACTGAACTCGATACGCTCACCGACGCCGCGCGCAACGGGCGGCAGTGGGTAGCCGACCTGGAGCGCAAAGAGCGCGAACGCAGCGGCATCAGCAATCTGCGCGTCGGCTACAACAAGGTGTTTGGCTACTATCTGGAGGTCTCGAACTCGCAACTCAGCCGTGTGCCAGCGGACTACATCCGCAAGCAGACGCTCAGCACGGGCGAGCGCTACATCACACCCGACCTGAAAGAGTACGAGGCGCTGATTCTCAACGCGCACGAGAAGGGCGTCAAGCTGGAGCAGGAGCTATTCGCCGCGCTGCGCGCCGAGGTGGCGGCGCAGTGGGGCGAGGCGACCCTGCGCACCGCCCGCGCGCTGGCCGAGCTTGATACGCTGCTGGCGCTGGGCGAGGTGGCGTCGCGGCGCAACTATTGCCGCCCCACGCTCGACGAGAGCGACACCATCCACATCGTCGCCGGGCGGCATCCCGTCGTTGAGGCGACGCAGCGCGCGGTCGAGTTCGTGCCGAACGACGCCGAGATGTCCACCAGCGACGCGCAAATCCTGCTGCTGACCGGGCCAAATATGGCGGGCAAGTCCACCTATCTACGCCAGGTGGCGCTGATCACGCTGCTGGCGCAGGTCGGCTCGTTTGTGCCTGCCGAGTCGGCGCATATCGGGCTGGTGGATCGCATCTTCACGCGCATCGGCGCGCAGGACGACCTCGCGACCGGCCAGAGCACCTTCATGGTCGAGATGGTCGAGACAGCCAGCATCCTGCGCCACGCGACGCCGCGCAGCCTGGTGATCCTCGATGAGATCGGGCGCGGCACCAGCACCTACGACGGGCTGGCCATCGCCCGCGCGATTGTCGAGTATCTCCACAACAACAAGCGCTGTGGCGCGCGCACGCTCTTCGCCACGCACTACCATGAACTGGTGGAACTGGCGCGGGCGCTGCCACGCGTGCGCGCCTACAACGTCGCGGTGGCGGAGGAGGAGGGCCAGATCGTCTTCCTGCGCAAGATCATCCCCGGTGGCGCCGATAAGAGCTACGGCATCCATGTCGCGCAGCTTGCCGGTATCCCCCGGCAGGTGGTACGCCGCGCCGAGGAGGCGCTGGAGGAGCTAGAGCGCGCCGGAGACGCGCCGCGCCGCCGCCAGCGCATGCGCGAGCTTGCCCCGCCGCCGCAGGCCATCCAGATGACGCTCTTCTCGGCTGAACCCGACCCGCTGATCGAAGACCTCAAAGCCTTGCCGATAGATGAATTGACGCCACTCGAAGCGATCAGCCGCCTCTACGAGCTACAGCGCCGCGCGCGGGAACGCTAGCTGGGCCAGATACGCCTGTATGCTATACTGGCGCTACGAGTGACTGGCGCTGGAATGCGCGCCAACCCAACCTCCCGGAAGTCGCTTGAAAGGACGCCGCCGCTTGACGCCAATGATGATACCGCCCTCCGTACGCCCGCTGTTGCTCTGGCTGGCGGCTACCGCTGTCTGCGCCGTCATCCTGACGCTCGAAGGCATGACGTTCATCACGCTCTGGCGCAGGCCGTCGCGTCCGTGGAGACTGGGTCTGGCGACGCTCACGCTCGGCGCGTTGGCGGTGGCGCTGGCAGGACGCATCCTGGCGGCATATCACGACCTGGCGAATATCTCCGTCTGCTACACGGATGGCTGCCAACAGTGGTTTCCCCTGGTCACAAACGCCGTCGCCGTGTCGGTCATGCTCAGCGGGCTGCTGATTGCTGCGACGTGCGCCAGTGTCGTGATCGCCATCGTCGTCAGCGCAGCGGAGAGCGCGAGCCGTTCCACGCCGATACGTGGGGCATGGAATCGCATTGAACGACTCGTCAACCTGTCGCTCTTCGTGCTCATCACCGATGCGGGCATGCACTGGGCGGTGGATGGCGTCGCTGCCTGGGCGCAAACCGCCTACCTGCTCAACCCACAGGCTGCCGGTGATGGGTTGGGCGCGATTCCCTTTGAATTCGCCGTCGTCGAGACGATCAGCGGCGTGATTGTCCTGGGTCTGGGCGTCTGCCTGCTCTGGTTCTTCTCGCCACGCATTTCGGCCCAAACTGCAGCGCTCTAACGGCAAGCGGCTCTCGCTATCGGCTCACCTCAGTCGGACGCTCAGGCGCGGACGGCGTCGGCGGGGTGGGTGGCGCGGCTAACCCCTCTTGCAGGAAGAGCGCGTAGCCCTCGCGCCGCAATCGCTGGTCATAGAGCGCGCC
>JAICSR010000511.1 GCA_025936795.1 Ktedonobacterales bacterium
AGATGCTCAGACAGGACGATAGCTGTGAGTGATGCGAGCAGGACGATAGCTGTGAGTGATGCGAGCGTGCGCCGCGCCTACAAGTACAAACTCAAGCCGACGTCCGAACAGGCGCGCCATCTTGAGCAAGTCTTGTGGCGCTGTCGTACGCTCTACAACACAGCATTGGAGCAGCGCATCACGGCCTATCGGCGCTGTGGTGTTACCCTCTCGCGCTATGGGCAAGAGGCTGAGTTGAGCGATCTACGCGCCGAGCTACCGGAGTATGGCGCCATTCACAGCCATGTGTTGCAGGATGTGCTGGCGCGGCTCGACAAGACGTATCAGGCGTTCTTTCGCCGGGGAAAGACGGGCAAGACGCCGGGCTTCCCCCGCTTCCAGGGGCGCAACCGCTACCACTCCTTCACCTACAAAGAGTATGGCAACGGCGCACGCCTCGATAATGGCTTCTTGGTTCTCAGCAAGATCGGGCGGCTGGCGGTGCGTTGGTCGCGTCCGCTAGACGGCACACCCAAGACCGTCACCATCTCCCACGAAGCCGACGGCTGGTACGCGATCATCTCCTGTGCCGACGTGCCAGCGCAGCCCTTGCCACTCACAGGCAAAGAGACCGGCATTGATGTCGGGCTGAAGGTGTTTCTCATCACCGCTGATGGTGAGACGGTTGAGAACCCGCGCCTGCATCGGCGTGGTGAAAAGAAGATTGCCAAGGCGCAGCGCGTGGTGAGCCGTCGCAAGAAGGGCAGTCACGGCAGACGTAAGGCGGTCGGACTGCTTCAACGCGCGCATCAGACGGTGCAGCGGCAACGCGCCGACTTCCATCATAAGACGGCGCTTCACCTGTTGCGCCAGTACGACACCATATATCTCGAAGATTTGCAGGTCGCCAACATGGTACGGAATCGCCGCCTCGCTAAGTCCATCTCGGACGCGGGCTGGGCGCAGTTTCGTACCATCCTCGAAGCCAAGGCAGCATGCGCCGGGCGTCGGGTTGTAGCCGTGCCACCTGCCTACACATCGCAAGACTGTAGCGGCTGTGGGACGCGCGTTCCCAAGAGCCTGAGCGTGCGTACCCATGTCTGCACGAATTGCGGGCTGGTTCTCGATAGAGATGAGAACGCAGCCAGAAACCTTCAATGGGCCGGGCAGGCCCTTCGGGGACTCGCGGCGGTAGCTGCGGGGTCGAACCGAGAATCCACTGGGCTTTAGCTCAAGTGGAGTGTCAAGACAGGTACGCGGAAGGAGGGTCGCTCTAATGGCTGCGGTTCAAGTCCGCTACATCGTGCACGATGTAGACGCCGCCATCGCGTTTTACTGCGAGCAGCTCGGCTTTCAGGAGGTGATGCATCCGGCGCCTGCCTTTGCCATGCTCGCGCGCGGCGCTCTGCGGCTCGTCCTCAGCGCGCCGAATCCTGTCGGCGGCGGCGGCCAATCGCTGCCTGATGGGACCAAGCCCGAGCCGGGCGGCTGGAATCGCTTTGCCATCGAGGTCGAAGACCTTGCCGTCACGGTCGAACGGCTGCGCCAGTCTGGGGCGCACTTCCGCAGCGACATCATCACTGGCGTTGGCGGCAAACAAGCGATCCTCGAAGACCCGTCGGGCAACCCAATCGAATTGTTCGAGCCGCTCGTGCCCGAGGCGCGCCTCGACCCGCGCGCGTAGCGTGGCCACGTGGACGGACTACTCTGCTGGCCCCGCGCTCGCCGCGGCGTCGTGCGGATTCGCCAGCACACCCAGCATCTCGCCATCGGGATTGCCGGGGTGTGACCCAACGGTCATGCCGACGCGGCGCATGACGTTGGCCGAGCGCAGATTCTCGCGATAGCAGACGCTGGTGAGGCGGCGCAGCTTCAGTGTCTCGAAGGCATAGCGCACGATGGCGCTGGTCGCTTCCTGCATGATGCCCTGATCCCACCACTCGCGCTTCAGCCCATAGAACAGTTCGATCTCCGGCGTCGCCACGGTCCCCTGATCGAGCAGATAGAACTGCAAGCCGACCATCCCCACGAATGCGCCGCTCACCTTCATCACCACCGCCCACTCGCCGAAGCCTTCCCAGTCGAACTGCGCGATGCGATACTCGAATCGTGGGCGCCACTCCTCCAGCGTGCGCGCGCGCTTCCTGCCATCCGGCATGATACCGAATCCCATCATGGAATAGACTTCGGGATGCTCCATCATCGCCACGAAGTCGTTCAAGTCACCCATCTCCAGCGGACGCAGGGTCAGCCGCGCTGTCTCCAGTCGCGTCATATGAGTGTCCTCCCTACATGCTCACGGTTGGCCCAGCCGCCGCTGCTCGGTGATGCGGGCCGAGCGCGCCAGCCAGATCAATCCGGCCAGCGCCGCCACGGCCACCAGCATCAGGCCAGATTCGTCTTTGTTCGCTGGCTTGAGGACATATTCATTGAAGGGCGCCAGCGCGACAAAGAACAGCGCGACCCCCGTCAGCAGCGCCAGCCGCTTGCGTGGCGACCAATCGAGGCGATGACTCCAGCGGCTCACCG
>JAICSR010000279.1 GCA_025936795.1 Ktedonobacterales bacterium
CCTGCGACGCCCATCACCAGGCTCAGATTGGAGGTCAGGCCATCGCTGGAGCCAAGCACAGCGGCGCGGAGCGCATTGCCGCCGGATGTGCTGCGATGGCGGCCTTCGAGCTGCGCCAGCACGGAGCCAGCGACGCCGCCTTTGGTCGTTTGCAGCAGATAGCCAAAGACACGCTCATGCGAGCGTTCATCGGCGGGCATGCCAGCGGCGCGCGCTTCAGGTTGGGCGTCGTAGGCATGACCAGCGCCGCGCTCAGATGAGGCGATGATCGGCAAGATCGCGCCTGCGCCGAAGCGTCGCGCCAGCCAGAGCAGCGTGCGCACCCGCAGGCTTGGCGTATCGGCTGGAACCGGGCGCTGAGCGTCGCGCAACAGGTCCGCCCAGATAGCCGCATGGCGGCCCTCCACCTCCGACATGCGCCGATAGACATCCGCCAGACGCGCATCCTGCTCCAGCGCCGCCAGTCCGCGATAGAGGTGCGAGGAATCGCGCTCCTCACGGAGATTCAGCAGATAGCGCTTCTGATCGTCTGCCGATGCCGTCGCCATGATATCCTCCCTCGCTCGCGCTCGGTATGCCACTGTCTGCGCGCCTCGCTATGGGGGACTATATCCCAATGCGCCACCGCACTGAACGCCATGCTGAGCGCGGCTAGATTGATGAACTAACCTTCCAGCGCATGCGTGAGCGCCTTGCGCCGCGCAGCCTCATCGCGCCACCTGAACCCACAGGCTAGGCAATCCTGCGCGTGACGCCAGGAGCCATCCGAGAACGGCACGTCCGATGCGGCGAATGGACACTCGGCGCCACGAGCGCGCCGACGGGTTGATGTACGGTACGCGCGCACGAACGTTTGGATACAGGGCGCTATGCAGATTCTGACGCTCAATAGCGGCTCATCGAGCCTCAAATTTGCGCTCTATGCGCAGGATGACCCTGGCGCTGGCGAGCGGCTGACGCTCTCCGGCGCCATCGAGCGCATCGGCCTGCGCGAGAGCCGAGCGCATGCGCGCGACGCAGCAGGCAAAACGCTGCTGGACGCGCAACCTGACGCGCAGAATCACGAGGCGGCGGTGCGCTGGCTGCTAGGCTGGCTGCGCGCTACCCCTGCGCTGCAGGAGATCGCAGGCGTCGGGCATCGCATCGTCCACGGCGGCGCCGACTACTTCGCGCCACAGCGCATCACCCCAGCGCTACGCGATGCGCTGACTCAGCTGATCCCGTTTGCGCCAGAGCATCTACCTGCCGAGTTGGCGGCCATCGCAGAGACGCAGGCAGCCTATCCGTCGCTGCCGCAGATCGCCTGCTTCGACACGGCCTTTCACCACGACAAGCCGCGTGTCGCGCAGCTTTATGGCTTGCCCTGGGAGTTGACGCAAGCGGGCATCCTGCGCTACGGCTTTCACGGCCTCTCCTACGAATATGCGCTCGCGGAGCTAGCGCGCCTCGCAGGGGAAGAGGTCGCCGCTGGGCGCGTCGTCATCGCGCATCTGGGGAATGGAGCCAGCATGGCGGCGATCAGCGGCGGGCGCAGCCGCGACTGCACGATGGGCTTCTCGCCGCTGAGCGGCCTGGTGATGAGCACGCGCACTGGCAGCGTTGATCCGGGCGCGCTGCTCTATCTGCTGGAGGAGCAGCGGATGACGCCCGCCGCGCTGCGGACGCTGGTGAGCGAGCAGAGCGGTTTGCTCGGCGTCTCTGGCGTCAGCCCGGACATGCGCGACCTGCTGGCCGCCGAGGCGCAGGGTGATGAGCGCGCATTGCTCGCCATCGAGCTATTCTGCTACGAGGCGAAGAAGGCGTTTGGTGGACTGGTCGCGGTCCTCGGCGGCCTCGACACGCTGGTCTTCACGGGTGGCATCGGCGAACACGCCGCCAGCATCCGCCAGCGCATCTGCACGGGGCTGGAGGCATTCGGCGTCGCGCTCGATGCGCAGCGCAATGACGCGCATGCGCCGGTCATCTCGTCGGACGCCAGCCACGCCACCGTCCGCGTCATTCCAACGAACGAGGAACTGATGATCGCGCGCCACACGTTTCGTATCCTGCGAGCCCGCGACTCTGATTCAGCCTGACTGTGTATGAACCCTTGGCCGCTAACCTGAGTGAATCGAACGAATCAAGCGAACCAGGCGAACCGAGCGCATTGAGCGAAAGGATCTTCAGATGCCTGCCACGACACCGGCTCATCTCGCAGACACATCCGCGCTGCCACAGCAACGCCTCGACCAGCTTGACACGCAATGGCGCGCTGCGAATTACCTCGCCGCCGCCCAGATCTATCTGCGGCGCAATCCGTTGCTGCGCGAGCCGCTGCGCGCCGAGGACATCAAGCCGCGTCTGTTGGGCCACTGGGGAACCGTGCCAGGGTTGACGCTGGTCTACACGCATCTCAACCGGCTGATTCAAGATACCGATGCGAACGTGCTGCTCGTGGTTGGGCCAGGGCATGGCGCGCCCGCAGTCCTCTCCGAGATGTTTCTGGATGGCAGCATGGAGGCGACCTATCCGCAGCTCACGCGCGACCTGGCAGGCCTCACCCGCCTGACGCGCGAGTTTAGCTGGCCAGGCGGCTTCCCCAGCCATGTCGGGCCGACGACCCCCGGCACGATCAACGAGGGCGGCGAGTTGGGCTATAGTCTGGCGCACGCCTTCGGCGCCGCGTTCGATAACCCTGACCTGCTGGTGGCCTGTGTCGTTGGCGATGGCGAGGCCGAGACTGGCCCACTTGCGGCGGCATGGCAATCCAACAAGTTTCTCAATCCCGCCAGCGATGGCGCGGTGCTGCCGATTCTGCACCTCAATGGCTACAAGCTCTCCGGCCCGACGATCTACGCGCGCATGAGCGATACGGAGTTGACGCAGTACTTCGAGGGGCTGGGCTACAAGGTCGGCATCGTCGCGGAGGATCAGCCAGCGGCGGCGCACCAGGCCATGTGGCGGGCGCTCGACTGGGCCTACGGAGAGATTCACGCGCTGCAAGAGCGCGCCCGTGGTGGCGAGGAAATCGTGCGCCCTGCCTGGCCAGTGCTGCTGCTGCGCACGCCGAAGGGCTGGACCGGGCCGAAGACGCTCGACGGCGCGCCGGTCGAGAATACATTCCACGCGCACCAGATCCCGATTCCCAATCCGGCGGGCAATCCCAACCACCTCGCCGCGCTCGACGACTGGCTGCGCAGCTACCACCCTGAGCAGCTCTTTGATGAACAGGGTCGGCCAGCGGCGGCGGTGACGGCCATCATGCCCAGCGGCGAGCGCCGTATCGGCATGAATCCGCACGCGAATGGCGGCAACTTGCTACGCCCGTTGAAGCTGCCCGACTACACGGAGTACGCCGTCCCCGTCTCAGCCCCTGGCGCGACGGACGCCGAGGCGACACGCGAGCTAGGCAAGTACCTGCGCGACATCTTCGCGCGCAACGGCGCCGAGCGCAACTTCCGCATCGTCTGCCCCGATGAGACGACCTCAAACCGGCTGGAGGCTGTCTTTGAGGAGACGGAGCGCCCATTCGAGTGGCCGCTGGTCGCGACCGATGAATATCTCTCGCGCAATGGGCGCGTGATGGAGATTCTGAGCGAGCATACCTGCGAAGGCTGGCTCGAAGGCTACCTGCTGACGGGGCGCCACGGCATCTTCGCCTGCTACGAGGCGTTCGTCTCCATCGTGGACTCGATGGTCAACCAGTATGGCAAGTGGCTGAAGCTGAGCCACGAAATCCCGTGGCGCAAACCAGTCGCCTCGCTCAACTATCTGCTGACCTCGCACGCCTGGCGGCAGGATCACAACGGCTTCAGCCATCAGGGGCCAGGCTTTATCAACACGATCATGTCGAAGAAGAGTTCGGTCGCGCGCATCTACCTGCCGCCCGACACGAATTGCCTGCTCTCGGTCGCCGATCACTGCCTGCGCAGCCGCAACTACATCAACCTCATGCTGATCGGCAAGCAGCCGCAGCCGCAGTGGCTCGACATGCGCGCCGCGCAGGAGCATTGCGCGCGCGGTGTCGGCGTCTGGGAGTGGGCCAGCAACGACGCAGGCGCGCCAGATGTGGTGCTGGCGGCGGCGGGCGATGTGCCGACGATGGAGATCCTGGCGGCGGCGTGGCTGTTGCGGCGCGATATTCCCAGCCTGCGCGTGCGTGTGGTCAATGTCGTCGACCTGCTGACGCTGGAGTCACATCGCGACCATCCGCATGGGCTGGATGAACAGGCGTTCAGCGAAATTTTCACCGAGGACGCGCCCGTCGTCTTCGCCTTCCACGGCTATGCGCGCGCCATTCACGAGCTGATCTATCACCGCCCCAATCCGCAGCGATTCCATGTGCGCGGCTACAACGAGGAGGGAACGACGACCACGCCGTTCGACATGGTGGTGGAGAACCAGATGAGCCGCTACCATCTGGCGATGCTCGCGCTACGCCACGCCAGCCGCATGCGCTCGCAGGTCGGCGCGCTGATAGACGCCTATCAGGAGCGGCTCGCCGCCCACCGTGTCTACATCCGCGAGCACGACGCCGATCTGCCTGAGGTGCGCGAATGGCGCTGGAGCCAGTTGCCCGACGCAGCCGACGCCACGCGGGACGCGGCGCCCGCCGAGCCGAGCGCGAGCGATGGCCATGAGATAAACCAGAGTCAGCCCTCGCCGCGCCCGCGCAAGCCGCGCTAGGCGAATGAGCCTCTGGCTCCCCTCTCCTCGCGGGAGAGGGGCTGGGGGTGAGGTCTGGCGCCACGCCAATGACCACACTGGATTCCGCGTTAGCGCGAGGGAGTCGGCGCGGTCGGCGTCTCGTTGGCGATGGATGGCGTAGTTGTTGCGGCGCGGCGCTGCATCAGCCAGAGCGTGCAGCCCTGCGCCGCGAGCGCGCTCACCACCGCGCAGAGGAAGGCGACCACGAGGCCCGCGTGTTCGAGCAGCAGCGCCAGTGTAACGAAGAAGGCGGCGAACGAGAAGAGGCCGAGCAGCAGCCCGCGCAGCACACCCACGGCTGCCACGCGGCCCTGCTGGCGCTGGGCGAAGACGGTCAGGATGATGGCATAGACGGGAAACGGCGCGAGTAATCCGGTCAGATGCGGGCCGAGCGTGGGCGCGATTCCCGTCAGCAGCACGACGAAGGCCGTGGCGAGAATCATGCGCGCGGGCAGGTCCCACCAGGGCAGCGGCGCCGCCGTTGGCTTGGCGGCGCCTGCAACGGGTTGGGCGGCTCGGTCATGGCGCGCGATCCGGCGCTGCGAGGGCATCAGCCAGAGCGAGGCCAGCAGCGCCACGACAATCAACGCGCAGAGCGGCGCCAGCGAGAGCGTCACCTCTTGCAGCGCGGCGGCGCCCGCGAGGAAGGCCAGGCAGCCGCCCGCAGCCGCCCACAGGCCAGCGCCACGCCAGGCGAGCCAACCATATGCCAGGCAAAAGGCGCACTCCGAGAGCGTGCCTGCCAGCGTTCCAATCGCGGTGGC
>JAICSR010000264.1 GCA_025936795.1 Ktedonobacterales bacterium
CCCCACTCATGGCGCGCCATCTCGCGCGCGGCATACTTCGAGAGCAGGAACGTGGGACGCAGGTTCAGCTCCAGCATGCGCTCGAAGGTCGCCGTCTCCAGTGCAGTGACAGGCTGCCCGGCGGCGAAGCCGCCGATGAGATTGACGAGGATGTCGAGCCGGTTGGCGCGCTGCATGATATCGGCGACAACGCCGCTCACTGCCTGTTCATCGCGCGCGTCGGCCACCACGAAGTTCAGCCGGGCGCTGGCGTCGCCGACCTCGGCGCGAAGCTGCTGCTGCTCGTCGGCTCGCTCGCGCCCGCTCAGCGCATAGACCTGCGCGCCGCCAGCCAGCAACGCGGCGCAGACAGCCGATCCCATGCCGCCCGAAGCGCCCGCGACCAGCGCGACACGTCCAGTCAGGTCATACCGATTCTCGTGCCAGAGTGGTGTGTTCATAGCCGCGCTCCTTCTCCTATCGTCCTCTCTGCGAGCCTGTGGCGGACGATGCTATGTCGTCTCAGCCGTCAGCCGCGTGCGCAGATTGCGGCGTAGCTGGTGGAAAACGCTCAGATTGCGCATCGCATACTTCGCCCGCAGCGTCGCCGTCAGGCCATCGCCGAGCGAGGCCAGCAGCGACGAGGCCGCTCGCTGCGCCTCGGCTGCCCGTTGCGGGTCGCCTGCCGAGCGCAACCGCAACGCCGAAGTGGTGAGCGCGGTCGCCGCCTCGGCAGCGGCGCCGGCGCTGGCGAGTTGATCGGCCTGCACATGCAGACGATACGCGGTCAGCAGTTCCAGCGCCAGCCGCGCCTCGGCCTCCAGTGGCGCCAGGCCATCGCCGACGCCACGCGGGACGAGCGCGGGCTGGCTCAGTCGCGCCGCAAACCGCGCGCTCTGCGGCGAGAGCGACCAGTCGGCAGTGACGGCGCCAAGCGCCACCTGGCCAGCGTCATCGGTCGTCAGCGTGAGCGGGTCCAGCAGCAGCTCCCAGAGCGCGATGACGCTCTCCACCGCTGGCCGCGTCGTGAGCGCGCCCGGCTTCACCTCGACCGCCTCGCCGGGCAGGTGTGGCCCATCGAAGACATCCGCAAGCTCGGGCGCCACCATCGAGGCGCGCAGGACGCTAACGCCCAGCGCTGGCTCCAGCGAGAGACGGATATTGGCGGCCAGCGTCGCGCGCAGGCGGTCGACTGTCTCGCCCAGCAGCGCGCTCAACTGCGCTGGCTCATCCACGAAGGAGCAGGCGCCACCGCTGATCGCGGCGATGCGGTCGAGCAGGTCGCGATTCCACTCCAGCCCCAGGCCAAAGCTAATGATCGGCGCGCCGAGCAGCCGCGCCCGCTCCGCCAACGCGAGGCAGCGCTCATCGTCGCCATACGTCCGGCCATCGGTGATCAGCAGCAGCGCGGCGATGCGCCCTGAGGTCACACCCTGCTCCAGGCGGTCGAGGGCGGCGTCGAGCGCGGGGGCAAGCTGGGTGGCGCCGCGTGTCGAGGCGCTTTCGAGCGCCATCTCCGCGCCCACGTCTCCGACCGGCGTCTTACTGTCGAGCAGACATTCGAGGCGGTCGTCGAAGAGCAGCAGCGTCAGTCGATCATCCAGGCCAAGCTGCCCAAAGAGCGCCTTGACCGCGCGTTTCGCTTCGAAGATCTTTGGCCCGCGCATCGAACTGGAGCGGTCCAGCAGCACGGCTAGATTCAGCGGCGCCGACCACGCCTGGGCAGTGGCATGGGTTGGCAGCAACTCGCCAAGCAGGTAGAAGCGCGTCGGCTCGGCGAGGCGCCCGATGCTCGACGCGCCGAGCGTGAGCCTGAGCGTCAACTCTGGCTCGGCTGGGGCGACATCGGCGTGTGGCCGCCATGCGCGATCACTGGCGTCGGCGGCGCTTGCCCGATGGAGCTGCGCATCATAGGCGAGGCGCGACTCAGGCGACGCCAGAACCTGATAGGCCTCGGCCATCGCCTTGAATCGTTGCGCCGCCTCGGCGTCGCCAGGGCGAGCGTCGGGGTGTAGTTCGCGAGCGCGCAGGCGATAGGCCTGGCGAATCTCCGCCGGGGTCGCGCTTGGCGTGACCCCCAGCAGAACATAGTAATTTGGGGGCAAGTCGCCAATCACCCCTTCCCTGTCGCTTACTCTGCGCTGGTGGGCGGCTCAGACGATGAGGCGTCTTCCACTGCGCTTGTTGGCGCATCCTCCGTGTCCGGAGCCTCTGCCCCAGCCAACGCATCGCCGATATCCTGCGCGCGTTCGGCCTCAGCCGCATCCGCCGACGCATCCCCCTGCGTCTCAGCCGAGAACCCTCTCGCGGCGCGCTGCTCCACAGCATCGTCCTCTGCCTCAGCCTCGATGAAGATGGCCACCGCCGTGCTATTGTCGTTGCCACCAGAGGCATTCGCAAGCGCCACCAGATCGCGGGCGCAGGAGCGCGGCGAACTTGCCTCCGCCATGACCTGCCCGATCACCTGCGGCGCCAGCTCGTCCCACAGGCCATCGCTGCAGAGCAGCAGACGGTCGCCTGGGGCAATCGCGAACTCCATCATGTCGGGCGAGACATCGTCTTCCTGCCCGACGGAGCGATAGAGCACACTGCGCGGCACGAGGAAATTGGGGTCCTCCAGCATGGGATGCTTGACGGCCTCCATGCGGGCTAGCAGCGAGTGATCTTCGGTCAATTGCAGCAACTGATTGTCGCGCAGCAGGTAGGCGCGGCTATCTCCCAGGTGAGCGATGGCTGCGCGCGCGCCTGACACGGCGAGCGCAGTGACGGTCGAGCCGGTGGTCGCCTTCAACCGCTGCCCAAAGGCGCGCGTCTGGCGATTCGCCTCCTTCACGGCCAGCTCCAGCGCCTGAGCCAGCGTCACGCCGGGCGCATTGGCTACGGCCTCCGCTGGATCGAACACGGTCTGCGCGGGCCAAGAGGTGGTTGGCAGGGTAAACTGGCGCGTCATCTCGGCAGTCACGTTGCGAACCACCAGGCGGCTGGCGATCTCGCCGTGCGCCTCGCCACCCATGCCATCGGCCACCAGGAAGACGCCGACTGGCGCATCCGCCGCCGCGTCATCATAGACGTTGAAGCACGCCAGCCCGTAGGCGTCCTGATTGGCCGCGCGCACCAACCCCACAGTGGTCGCGGCGTCCGCCGTGATGGCCAGGCGCACTGAGCGTATATCCGCGCCCATCTCTGCGCCCGCCGAAGCTAGCATCTGGAGCGTGAGCGCGAATGACTCGGCCAGCTCCTCAGCGCGGGTGAACGCGCTCGCCTCGCCGCGCAGGGCAATCTCGCGCAGGCTACGCTGCGCGCTCGTGCCCTCGTCGAGCGTGGGGGTGTCGAGGACGCCGCCGATCACACCCATGGTGCGAGCGAGGAAATTGGCGTCGCGCGCAAAGAGCGGCCGCGCCTCATCGTCGGTCGCCGCCAACGTCGCATCCTCAACGCCGCTCAGGTAGATACGCCCGTCATAGAGCGTCACCTCAGCGGGCGAGATATGCAGGTGGGCCAGGCCGTTGCGGTGCATCGTCGCCAGCGCATCGGCCAGTTCGATGCCCGCTCGCAGCGCGTCCACCGGACGCAGCCGCTCGCCCACGCTCATCGGCGGAACACGAACACCATGCTCGTCGGCGATCTCCATCGAGACGAGAAACAGGCGCCCATCTTCACGCGCCAGCGCCACTGGCGTCAGCAGGACTGGATGCCGCAGCCCCATCGCCACGATATGCGCAAGTTGGTCGCTGGCGCCGTTGGTCAGCTCGCGCACGATGTAGCGCAGCCCAGGCGCCGCCTCCTCTGGGTGTGCGGCGGCGTCTTTCGGCTCCGCCACATAGAACGGGCCGCGCGCATCCACGGCTCCGCTCTCCACGATGCGATAGTCGCCGATCTCCGCTCCTACGGGCAAGGGCGCGCCTGCGCTGGTGGATTGGGCCATGTCCGCTACGGTATCTGCCATTGGCCGTGTCGCGGCTGCCTCGCCGCGTGATTGCAGCACAGGCAGTGGGGCCGTCTCGGCAAGGCCCGCAGCCTCGTCAGCGCTAGCAGCACGGCTATCTGTTGCTGGCGGCTGGGCGTCGGCGGTGGGCTGACGCTGATC
Source organism: Ktedonobacterales bacterium (assembly GCA_025936795.1). Lineage (GTDB taxonomy): Bacteria > Chloroflexota > Ktedonobacteria > Ktedonobacterales > JADMIN01 > JAKAIY01. Next base: position 4,067 of record JAICSR010000264.1, read on the forward strand.
CGTGTCCGCTACGCCTGCGACCGTATCGGTTTGCTCTGTCGCCCCGGTCGCGCTCGTCAGCCCAGGGTCGCCTTTCGTGTCGTCTGGCGTATTCTGCGGATCCTGGATATCCATGCCACATCTTTCTTCATACGAGAGACCTGCGCAGTCTCACATCCTTCGCGCGACGCCGCGAGGTCGCGCAGTATTCAGTATGCTCAAGACCCCTGGTTGGCAATGCGCAACGCATAGAGGCGATGGTCGGCGCTGCCCACGTAGATGACGCCATCGGCGATGGCGGGCGACCCCGGCACGATGCCATCCGTCTCATAGCGCCAGCGGAGGCGTCCCTCTTTGGCGTCGAGCGCATAGAGCGAGCGATCAATGCTGCCGAAATAGACGACCCCATCGGCGACCTCTGGCGTTGAGTTCACCTGGTTGCCCGCGCGGTAGCGCCAGTGACGGCGCCCGGTGCGACGGTTGATGCAGTACAGGTGGCCATCGGTCGAGCCAATGTAGACATTATCGCCCACGACCGTTGGCGACGAGATGATGAACTTCTCGGTACGTTCTTCCCAGGCGCGCCAGCCTGATTTGGCCTCCAGGCAGTAGACGGCGAAGTCATACGAGCCAACGTACAGGTAATCATCTATCACATACGGCGCGGCGATGACCGGGCCATTCGTGCGGAATCCCCACTTCTTCTCGCCCGTCAACGCATCAACGGCGTAAACATAGTTGTCGCGCGAGCCGAAGTAGACCTGGCCATTGGCATACGCCGCCGAAGATTGTACCTCACGATAGGTCTGGTAGCGCCAGACCATCGCGCCCGTGCGCGGGTCTATCGCGTGCATGTGGCCATCATCTGAGCCGACATAGACGATGTCCTGATAGACACGCGGCGAGGAGCGCACATGGTGCCAGGTGCGATAGCGCCAGACTTCAGCCCCGGACTGCGCGTTGAGCGCATAGACGTTGAAGTCTTCTGAGCCGAAGATGACGAGATCGCGCCAGAGCGCTGGGCGCGAGCAGATGCCGCCATCGGTCGGAAACTTCCAGCGTAGCGCGCCGGTACGCCGGTCGAGCGCATACAAATTGTTGTCGTAGGAGCCGATGTAGACGAGATCAGGCCCCACGCATGGGGTCGCCCGAATCTCCTCCTCCGTCTCGAAGGTCCACAGCGGCGCAGTGGCGCTCATCAAGGTCGAGGTCGGCCCCGGCGCGGGCGCCCAGGTCGAGCGATTGCGCGCGCCCGCGACACGCACCGCACGGAAATGGCTGGTATCGTCGAGTGGCCCAAGGCCCAGCGCGCTCTCCAGCGCAAACGACAGCTCCTCACACGACTGATAGCGGTCGTCGGCGCGTGGCGCGAGACACTTCATGATGACCGCTTCCATCTGCTCAGAGATGGCAGGATTCAGTCGGCGCGGCATGCGCTCCTGGAAGGTGAATGGCGCCTCTTTGCGCGGATCGGCGCGGGTCAGCAGGTGGTGCATCGTCGCGCCGATGGCATAGATGTCGGAGCGTGGCTCGGCCTGGCGCTTGTACTGCTCTGGCGGCGCATAGCCGTTCGTGCCGACATTCGTATGCTCCTCGTCCGCCACGAACGTCTTGGCGATGCCGAAGTCGACGAGCACGATGCGTCCCTCAGGCGTCAGGATGATGTTGTTGGGCTTGATGTCG
>JAICSR010000455.1 GCA_025936795.1 Ktedonobacterales bacterium
GGAAACTCTCCTACTGCGGGCGCCTCCTACTGCAACTCGCCGCAACGCGGTTTACCCGCAAGCGTAGCATCAGTCGTCGCACGGCGCAATGGAGGAAATGCCCATGCGCAGGGCGAACACGGCGCGCTCGCTGGACATTCCGCAGCCGCGTGTACACAATACAGGCAGGGAGACTGAGGCGCGGAGTATAGTCGCCAGAGGCGGCGCGCCATCAGACGGGGAGACGGTATGACGCTGCAACTGTTGCTGGTCGAGGATCATAAGTCGGTGCGCCAGGCGTTGCGCGAAGGGCTGGAGGCGACCGGCGAGGTGCGCGTGGTCGCCGAGGCCGCCACAGCGCGCGAGGCCATCGCGGCGGCGGAGTTGCACGGCGAGCTGGATGTGGCGCTGATGGACGTGGAACTGCGCGATGCGGAGCTGGGCGCACGCGCGATGACCGGCGTGGGCGCGTCGGTGGCGATTCGGCGCGAGCGCCCGCGATTCCCGGTCGTCTTCTACTCCATCCAGGACGATGACTCGTACTTCCGCGAGTTTCGCGCGGCAGGCATCCTCAGCCACTACGCCTACGTGCGCAAGAGCAACTATCTGCTCCCCGCGATGCTCGTCCCGCTGCTGCGCGACGCAGTGGCTGGGCGCAGTTTCATTGACCCGGAGATCGAGGACCGCGTGGATGAGGTGCGCCGCCGCGACGCCGTCTCGCCGCGCGGCCTGCTGGAGCCGAATGAGTTGCGCGTCGCCGAGTTGCTGGCGCAAGGGCTGACCAATGAGCAGATCGCCGCGCGGCTGGGCCTGCGCGACGCTCGGGCCGTCAGTCGCACCAATGGGCGCATCTACGACGCCTGGCGGCTGAGCGAGACGACCACCGATGAGAAGGTCGCCCGCGCCCGCGCCGCGCTGATCTATCTCTATGATCGCCCGATCATGTGGGATGAGCAGGGCCGCGCGCTCGCGCCTGACCGCAAAGGTGGCTGGGTTCCGCTCTTCGACACTGCCGACGACGATCCCACGGCGAGCGCAGGCGGTGAACGCTGATGAGCGAACACTTGCTGCAACCGGCGCTGGCGCTGGCGGCCATTGCGCTCTCGGTCTTCAGCCTCATCACCTACCTCTGGCTGGGCGTGACGACACTGCTGATGAGCGAACGGCGCAGCGTGGTCACCTGGGTAGGCGGGCTGGGGCTGCTCTTCGGCGCGCTCTTCTTCCTCTGCCACGGCGCGCTGGTGGCGGCGAGCGCCTCGCCCACAGCCCCTCCAGCCGCGACTGACGTCTGGTGGCGCCTCTCGTGGGCGCCAGCCTTCGCCGCGCCGCTGCTCTGGGCGGCGATTGGCCTGCGCTACACGGCGCTCGCTGGCTCGTGGGGCAGGCTGCGCACGCCTGCGCTGGTGGCGGTGGCCGGGCTGGGCGCCTTCACGGTGCTACTCTCGCTGCTGAGCTGGTCCTCGATAGCGCACTACAGCGACTTCGTCGCCCTGCTCGATAATTCGTTGCGGTTGCGCGCGGGCGATGCGCTGCATGTCTCGCTCTGGGTGCCTGCGCTCGGCGTCTCCTTCGTCATCTACGTGGCTGCCTGCGCCTTGCTGCCGTGGGCGGCGCTGGCCGCGCGTCGCTTCGGACCATCCATCGAAGCGCGACTGGTGGCGGGTGGCTTTTCGCTGCCCGTCGCCATCCAGCGACCCGGCGCGCACAATTCGCCAGCGTCGCAGACCGCCCGCGCTGCGCAGGAGGCGTCGCCGCAGACGCCCTCCGCCGAGGTGGCGCTGCTGTGGACGCCCAGCGACGCCTGGGATCGCGCACGCCCGGCCCTGCTGGCGGCCTCGCTCTGCATGATGGTGGCTGGCGGTGTCGTCGCAGTGGTCGGGCTGCTGACGGCGCTCTTCGAGCATCGCGCCGCTGCCAGCGCCGTCTCGCAGACGTTGCCGGCGGTGACGGCGGCGCCGCAGTCTGGCCACGCGGCGCTGGCGCTGGTGCTGGCCGACCTGATTGTGCAGGTGGCGCTGGCCTGCCTGGGCCTGCTGGTGGGCTGGGCGGTCGTGCGTCAGGGTGTGCTGGTGGAGCGACGCCTGCCACAGCGCGGCTACATGAGCCACTGGCGCGGCATGGCGGCGCTGGCGGGCGCGCTGGCGCTGGTGGTCGCGTGGATGGGCGCCGTCTCGCCAGAGGCGCTGCCCGATCTGCTGCTGCTGGTGGCGCTGGTCGCGGTGGCCATCGCGCTGCTGACGTGGCAATCGTATGTCGCGCATGATCGGCTGCTGGCGCAGTTGCGCCCCTTCATGGCGAGCCTCTCACTGGGCAACGCGGGCTGGCTGGCGACCAATCCCGACGAGGTGGAGCGCGGAGTCGAGACACTCTTCACCAGCCTCTGTCGCGATGTGCTGGGCGCGGCGCATGGGCGGATAGACATCTCCGCTGGCCGTCTGCGCCAGAGCTTCACCTACACAGCCGCCGAGGCCGCGCAGATGCATGGGGCGGCGCTGGAGGCGCGCGACTGGACACTGCAAGTGAGCGATGGACGTGGGACCGTGGCGCTGATGCGGCTCGGTCCGCGCCTCGATGGCGTCAGCTATACCTCGTCCGATCTGGAGATCGCACGCGCGTGTGGCCTGCGCATCCTCGATGCGGTGGGCGAGTTTGCGACCGCGCAGGCGGTGGCCTCGCTGGCGCGGCGGCGCGGGCTGGAGGCGGAGCTGACAGCGGCGCTGCCGCGTCGCGTGCTGCATGATGATGTGCTGCCGCGCCTGCATCTGGCGATGCTGCGGCTGGAGGCGCAACGCGCGCGGCTACGCGCGCAGCCCATCGCGCAGCCTGTCGCGCAACCCGTCGCTCCTGGGCGGTCGGCTCCAGCGTCTGGCGCGCCGGGTGAGATGAGCGAGACAGTAGGCGACACGGTGGGTGATGAGATTGGCGCAGTAGTGGCTGAGCTTGGCCGCGCTCATCGCGACCTGGCTGCGCTGATGCGCGCCGCCCCAATGGCCAGCGCCCGCCGCCTGGAGCATGGCTTCACAGGCGCGCTGCGTGGCGCGCTCGATGGTGAGTTCCGAGGCGCCTTCGATGAGGTGGCATGGGA
>JAICSR010000325.1 GCA_025936795.1 Ktedonobacterales bacterium
ACCGTCACAGGCGTGCTGTTGAGTAGCGCGTCGCCGGAGAGCGGCTCGATGCCCTGGTCGGGGATCAGCCGGTTGATGCTGACGCCCGCATGCTCGCGCGCCACTCGCAGCCGCGCGCCGGGCTGGTCGTGGCCCCAGCCGTGCGGCAGGCTCACCACGCCCGGCGTCATCTCATCCGTCACGCGGACGGGCGCCACCAGCGAGGCCACCGCCGAGGTCACGCGGGCGCGCCCGCCATCGGCCAGCCCCAGCCGCGCCGCGTCGGCCTGGCTCACCAGCAGCGCGCAGGGGTCTGCGCCCTTCACCAGCGGCTCCAGATTGGCCATCCACGAGTTGTTCGAGCGCAATTCACGCCGCCCAATCAGCGTCAGCTCCGGGCGTGGGCGCTCCAGCGCGGCGCGCAGCCGCGCCACATCCGCCAGCAATGGCTCTGGGGCCAGCTCGATCTTGCCCGATGGCGTGCGCAGAACCTCCGGGATGCGTGGCTGGAGCGCGCCGAGGGCCACGCCGTGTGGTCGCGCCTCCAGCAGCGCCAGCGTCAGCCCGTCCGCTCGCGCGCCGAAGCCATCGCCATATGGCCCCACGCGCAGCATGAAATCGAGCAGGCGTTCGGGGCCGATACGCGGCTCTAGCGCCGCCAGGAGCTCATCTACGTCGCGCCCGGCGACGGGTGACCCCTCCGTGCGCGTCTCCGCCTGGATCATCTGCCGCGCCATGTACTCATCGAGCGCGGCCAACGGAGTTGCGCGCCCCTGCCGTGTCAGAATGCCCGTCAGGCGCAGCAATATCTCCCACTCGTCGGGCTGACCGGGCGCGCGCGCAAAGACAGGCAGCGAATAGTGCGCGATGTTGCGGGTCGCGAGCTGATAGAACGCCAGATCGTAGTGGCTGCGCTCCAGCGGCGAGGGCGCGGGCAAGATGACGTGCGCGTGGCGGGTCGTCTCGTTGAGATAGGCGTCCACGCAGACCATCGCCTCCAGCCCGGCCAGCGCGGCGGCCAGCCGGTCGCCATTGGGCGCGCTGAGGGCTGGATTGCCCGCCACCGTGATCAGCGCGCGTATCTGGCCCGCGCCCGGCGTCTCGATCTCCTCCGCGAGGCAGGCGGTGGGAAGCTCGCCTATCACCTCTGGCGCGCCACGCACCCGGCTATGGGTGCGCCCCAGCCGCATGCCCCGCCCACGCCCCGGCGCGCCGCTGGTATTGCGCGCGCCAGCGGCGGCCTTCGGGAACATCGCCCCGCCCTCAGCGTCGAGCGCGCCAAGCAGCGTGTTCAGCGCATCCACCAGCCAGCTTGTCAGCGTCCCAAACTCCTGCGCACAGGCGCCTATGCGGCTGTAGACGGCGGGATGTCGCGCCGCCGCCAACTCGCGCGCCAGCCGCCGAATCGTTGCCGTCTCCACACGGCAGGCGGACGCCACCGCCTCTGGCGTGAATGGCTCAGCGGCGGCGCGCAGTTCGTCCAGGCCGTTCAGATGCTCGGTGAGGCGTCCGGGATGCGTCAGCCGCTCGGCGAAGAGCGTCTGGATCATGGCGAAGAGCAGCAGCGCATCGGTTCCCGGCTGGATGCCGTGATGCTCGTCGGCCTCTTGCGCCGTGCGGGTGCGGCGCGGATCAATCACCACCAGCTTGCCGCCGCGCGTCCGCAGCGCCCGCAGGCGGTCGCGCATATTCGGCGCGGTCAGCAGGCTGCCATTCGAGACGAGCGGATTGGCCCCCAACACGAGCAGATAGTCGCAGCGGTCCACATCGGGGATGGCGATGGTCAGCGGCCCACCGAACATCAGGCCAGAGGAGACGTGCTTGGGCATTTGGTCGAGCGTGGAGGCGGTGTAGACGTTGTGGGTGCGCAGCGCATGAATCAGCGGCGCGTTGTAGAGCTGCCCGGCGAGGTTGTGGACATTTGGGTTGCCCAGATAGATCGCCAGCGCGTCGTGGCCATCCCGCTCGATGATCGGCGGCAGCCGCCGCTCCACCTCGGCCCATGCCTCATCCCAGCTGGCTTCGCGCCACTGCTCGCCCTGGCGAATCAGCGGTGTGCGCAGGCGGTCAGGGTCAGTGTGCAGCGCCTTGAGCGCCGAGGCCTTGGGGCAGAGGTAGCCGTGGCTGAAGACATCTTCACGGTCGCCACGAATCGCAACGATCTCGCTGCCAGCGGTCGTCACCTCCAGCCCGCAGGTCGCCTCGCAGAGCGGGCAGGTGTGATAGCTCACGCGCGTCGCCTGCTCATCCATCGTCTCGCCCGCCTTTCCTGCATTCCCGCCGTTCCCGCCGTCCGGGTCGCCGCACGACTGTACCGGCATGATACGAGGCGGCTCGGCGCGCGTCAAACGTCGCCGCGATGATTCGCAGCCATCACGGAATGCGATTTCGAGCCAATATTGACAGTGACACTGTTTGTGTGATTATTATGCCGTCATGGACACCCACGACACCAACGAGACCAGTCTGAGCATCGAAGAACTCGCCGAGCGCACGCAGACGCCCGTGCGCACGGTGCGCTATTACATCGCGGAGAAGATGCTGCCCGGCCCCGGTTCGCGCGGCAAGGGGGCGGCCTACACCGAGGAACACCTGCTGCGCCTGCGCCTGATTCGCCGCCTGACGGAGCGACGCGCGCCGCTGGCCGAGATTCGCGCGGTGATGGCGCGAGTGACGGGCGCCGAGGTGCGCGCGCTGCTGGCCGAGGAGGACGCGCGCGCGCAGACGCTGGAGCGCGCCACGCAGGCCGTCTCGCCCAAAGCGTACATCGCGGCGCTGCTCGATCAGGCGCGGGCGCCACAGTCGCCGAAGAAGCCGCCGCCAGACGCCAGTCCGCTGCGCATGGCGCCGCCCGACACGGCAGCCCCGGCGTCACCCAGCGTGACAACGCCGATGAGCGCGTGGCGACGGGTAGAGCTGGCGCCGGGCGTCGAGCTACACATCCAGGCGGAGGCGGAGCAGCGCTATCGGGCGCTGATCGAGCGGGTCTTGCGGGTGAAGCGAGACGACGAGTAGACCGGGTGAGCGAGGAGGAGTGACACGATGGGCAAGCTGGATGATTCGACGCACACAACGCAGGCTGACGAGGCGCCGCGCGTGAGCGTGACGCTGACGGCACGCCAGGAGAAGAAACTGCTACGTCCGAAGGGCAGCCGCCGCCATGCGGTGTTCGGCGTGCGCGCCAGCATGGAGCACGCGCCAGCCGCGCCCGCCACGGAGCCGCGCCGCCCGCTGACGATGGCGCTGACCCTCGACCGCAGTGGTTCGATGGCGGGCGAGCCGCTGCGCATGGCGAAACAGGTAGCCATCGCGCTGATTGACGGCATGAACGAGCAGGATGAGGTCGCGGTCGTCATCTTCGACGACAAGATCGAGACGCTGCAAGAGCTTGCCCCCGTGACGCCTGCCGTCAAGGCGCATGTGCGCCGGGCGCTGGAGCGAGTGGAAGCGCGCGGCTCGACGGCGTTGCACGAAGCCTGGCTGACCAGCTGCAACATGCTCGCCAGCGACCACATGCAAGCGAATCGCCTCGCGCGCTGCTATCTGCTGACCGACGGGCAGGCCAATATCGGCGAGACCGATGTGGAGACCATCGCGACACAGGCCGCCGGAGTGCGCGAGAACGCAGGCGTCGGCACCAGCGCGTTTGGCCTGGGCGATGACTACAATGAGCGCCTGCTCGGTCCGTGGGCCGTCGCTGGTGGCGGGCAGTTCCACGATCTGCGCAGCCTGGCTGACCTGGCCGATACCTTCCTGGGCGAGCGCGATGACCTGCGGGCGGTGGTGGCGCTGCGCACGCGGCTGGAGGTGGAGATGGCCGAGGGCATGTCGGCGGAGGCGATCAGCGCCTATTGGCGCGCAACCGCGACCGACGCCAGTGGCGACCAGCGCGGCGCGAACCAGCGCGGCGCGAACCAGCCGCAGCGCTGGCGCCTCGACATCGGCGATCTGCTCAACGGCGAGGAGCGCCACGCGGTCGTGCGCTTCAGCTTCCCCAAAGAGGACAAAGCCTACTCCTACACCGTGCGCGCGCGGGTGATCTGGATTGACGGGCGCGGCGAGCAATCTGGCCCCTGGCAGGAGCTCACCTTCCAGTATGGTTCAGATCAAGCCTGCACCGATGAGCCGCGCGACCCTCAGGCGATGCGTCACATCGGCCTGGCCCACGCCGACCGCTGCAAGCGCCTGGCGCTGGAGCTCTCGGCGCGCCACGACACCGAGCGCGCGCTGTGGCTCATCCAGCAGACCATCGCGCGCATCGGCGAGTATGCTGGCGACGATGCAGAACTGCGCGCCGCGATGCGTGACCTGCGCACGCTCGAAGAGACGATTCGGACGCATAAGCTGACCGCGCGTGAGGCGAAAGCGACCTACTTCGCCCAGCAGACGCGCTCGCGCGGCCAGCGCGACTATCGCAAGCCCCAGCCGTAGGCGCTCCAGGATGGAAGACCGCTCCTGACGTAGCGCTGGACGAGACGCGCGCGAGACACTGACCATTGGCGCCATTACAGGCTCGCTGGGTCAGCGTCTCACAGGCATGCAATCAGAGTCAGCGCAGCGCAGACCTGGCTGCGACGGCTGACGGACGTTGCGCGCGGCGCCTGGGCGTCTGTGGCGGCACGATTGGAGCGGGCCAGCGCTCGCTCTCGATCTGGTAGTTGGTGTAGCGCTCCAGCAGCGCCTCATCCGCTGGCGGGCAGGTGACGCCGCTGCCTGCCAGGCCGCGCTCAGTGCGCGTCGTATCGAAGACTGGCGCGCCGCCCAGCAC
>JAICSR010000112.1 GCA_025936795.1 Ktedonobacterales bacterium
CGATGGTCTTGCCGCTGCTCATGTTACTCATCTTCGGCATCATCGAGTTTGCGCTCATCAACGCCTCGATTGGCGCATTCAACTTTGCTACGCAAGACGCCGCGCGCTTTGCCGCCATCACTGGCCCTACCGATCCCAACGCCGACGCCACGATGCTCGCCCAGGAGATTCTGCCACGCATCAACGGCATCGTCGCCGCACAATTGCAAATTGTGGAGGTCTTCAAGGCGAACGAAGATGGCTCCTGCTTCGGTGGAACATTCTCGTTCCCATGTCCAGCGCAAAACGATCATCTCTTCACCGCCCAGACCAGCCAGTGGACAGGCCAGTGGACTCCCGACAAGCGCAACGACCAGCTGGTGACGGGCGATTACCTCGGCGTGCGCATCACCTATGTCTACACCTATATCACCGCGTTCTTCGCGACTGTCAGCCCATCTGTCCAGCTCTCCGCCGAGTCCATCCAGCGTGTTGAGCCGCAGGAATACACCAAACACCAGGCGCCAGGACTCATCGCCAACGGGCCGGAGCCAGCGCAAATGAGCCTGACGCGAGCGCTGCCAATGCTCGCGTCACGGGTCGCGCCGATGCTCGCGCCGCTCGCTCCGGCCACCCGCATCCGCGCATTCGCGTTGCGCAATCTAACATGGGGACGACCGAATCTCACTGCAGGGAGCACGTATGTGGAGGAACGCACCACCTGAGCGACAGCGCAGCCGTCATCTGCGCGCGCCGCGCTTCGCGCCACCACGCCATTCTACTACCCGCGCCCACACGCCTGCGCGCCACACCTACCGTGGCAAGCGCCGCGCATCGCATGGGCAGGCGCTGGTCGAATTCGCCATGATCTTTCCGCTTATCATGCTGCTCGTGCTGGGCGCATCAGATGTCGCCACGCTGCTCGATAACCATCTGGATGTTGTCTACACGGCCCGCACAGCGGCCCGCATCGGGTCAATCCTGGGGACGGCTCCTGCGACGGACTGCGCCATCATCGGCGCGATTCGCGCGGCGATGAGCAGCGTGCGCAATGTCCAGGTCAACCGCATCGTGATCTACCAGGCGGGAGCCGATGGCCTGCCCATCGGTACGAATAGGGATGTCTATCAGGGGGCGACTGTCTGCAACGCAGACGGAACCACCAGCCCCGGCGCGACAAACCTTGGCTGGCCACCTGGCCAGCGGTCAACAACGCCGCTCTTCGAAGACTCGATTGGCGTCGAGATTGACTACGCCTACACCTTCCAGCTCGATCTGCTCGGCATGGGCCAGTTTACCTCTGCGGACCGCGCGGTCATGCCGCTGGAGGTCGTCATCGGCACGCCTGTCGCGCCCAGTGGCTCAGGAGCGTAATCACCGCGCCATCACGCCCGACTGCCCGCACGCATGTTCTCTCTGAGATACATTCTGGAGAAACGCCTCATGACCAGCACATCTGACGACACGCGGCGCGACGCTCACGAGCGCCTTAGCGCCAGCGCGCACGCCCAGCGGCGGCGCATCGAGCGCGCACACCGACCCCAACGCAGGCGCTCGCCCCATACGCGCGGCCAGACGCTGATCATCTTCGCCATGACGTTTAGTGTGCTGATCGGCATGCTCGGTCTGGCGATAGATACGGTGCGTGTCTACAACCTCTACGCGGAGATGCAGCGCGCAGCGGAGGCGGGAGCGCTGGCGGGCGTCATCTACATGCCCAACTACTATGCGACCGATCTGCCCTATGCGCCAGGTGATAGCGCGGTCTGTCGCGCCATGCAGGAGACCGTGAAGAACGGCTTTGGCGCCACATGCAGCCCAGAGTCGGCGGCGCCTACGGCCGCGCAAGCTTGCCCGACGGATGTCTCCACCGTCACCGTCGCCGTCTGCCCGGTGGGAAACAAGCCCGACGACTTGTCCGTCTATGTGACACAGACAATGAATCTGGTGTTTCTCAGTGCGTTCGGCTTCGGGCCGCTCACCATCACCGCACATGCCCAGGCAGAATATTTGCCGCCAGTGCAAATCGCGACCAACGATGCGTCGGGTGGCGGCGCCGGGAACTGGGGTGGCCTGGGCGAGTGTACTTCGTATACCGTTCCCCCGGTGCGCATTGACTGCGATGATACGCTGCGCAGCTTCGCAGCCAACATCGCTGGGCCAGCGGAGTTGAAAGAATGGGGTGACGCCTATGTCAATTGCGAGGAAGGCCCGTCGTATGTCTCCGCTGCCGACCCGTCGTACTCCTCTGGCCCGCCCTACACCACCTACAACGGCCTGCCAACCAACCACCCGCAATATGGCAACGCGGGGCTAGGCTCGTCGCACTGTGGCGCAGGCAACCCCGATCAGCAGACGTTCTCAGGGCCAGCGACGCAAGGGTCAGCGCATCCCGGCGGCTATGCCTTCTATGTGCATGTCTCGCAGGCAGGCTCCAATCTCTGGATATACAACGCGCCATTCAACCCGGCAACCCCGCCAGACTGCACGAACGAATATCCGCTCGACGCGTTCCACTGGTATTGCAACGGCAATACCCCTGTTACGCCATCCAACTATTTCGTCGGCAGCAACTACAACACGCAAGGGTTCGCCGACCCCAATCTCTACTTCGCCGTCACCTACTCGATCTATACCGTCCCCGATCTGGGCAACCCAGCCACAGGAACGCTGCTGGGGTCGTTCACGGCGCTGCCCTTCGACAGCATGAGCGGCAATGGATGCGGCGCGTCTGGCGCAACGACTATGCTCCAGTTGCCGAGCGCAGCCTATGGCGTCACGACCGCGAAGTGCGTGACACCCAAATGTAGCTATCAATGGTGTGCGCTGGGCAGTGGCGCCATCGTTGGCCAGGCAGCGACGCTCCCCACGCCGCTCTCCTTGCCGGTGGGCGACTATCGGGTGATGGTGGAATCCACCAGCTACACACAGCCCACGAACTTTCTGCAGGGCTGGGGCCAACATATCTTCAACTTTAAAATCTGTCCCAACGGAACCTCACGCACACACATCCAGACCTGCTACTCCGACCTGAACAACCCGCCGGGGGTGATTGGTGGCTGGGCCGACACCTCGGTGATGTTTGTCAACACAATCGAGAGCGATTGCGAGCAGTGTATCGGCGCGCACTATCCGATGGGGCTGGCGGAGTTCCCGCTCGGCATCGTCCCAGCGCAGTATGCGGGTCTGACGCTCGATATCAAGTTCTTCAATCCCGGCGGCCTGGCTCCATCCATCCAGACGGGAGGCGATGTCGGCCTCTCGGTCGTGCCACCGGTCGCTGGCGCCAGCGATGCGTGTACCATCACGCCGCAACAACTCAGCGCCTACACCTACACGTTTCCGTCGTGGGAACGCGCCTCAACCGCCGATAAGATTGATAGCAACGCGCCAGCCATTCCCATGCTGTTCGCGTCCAAAGGCGGCGACAAAATCTACGAGGGTTCGTGGACGGATCAGTATATCAAGATTCCAACGAACTACACGCCAGGTCAATGGACGCTCTGCACCTGGGCGACCGCACGCCAGCAGTCTGAGGACGACGCCTATAGCCAGCACATCATGACGGTGAAGATCACGGCGCTCGGCCAAAGTCCCGTCCACCTCGTCGCATAAGCGAAACAAGAAGCCCCTCTCCCGCACAGCGGGGGAGGGGTTGGGGAGGGGGCGCCTATTAGCTGTTGTTATTGCCCAGGAAGGCTGGCCAGCGGCGGCTCGGTGTCGGATCAGATTGCGGCGCGAGCACCTCGGCGATGCGCCCGGCCAGCGTGTGAACGGCGCGCGAGATCGGCGCCGCCTTCTGCGAGACGATGAACGGCACCCCGCGATTGATCGAGGCGACCACCAGCTTCTCGTCCTCAGGAATCTGCGCGAAGAAACGGCGACGCAACTGCGACTCCACCTGATTCGGGCGGATGCCGTAGTACTGCTCGACGCGGTTGCAGACGAGGCGCACCTTCGAGAGCGAGATGCCGACCCGCTCGGCCAACTGGAAGAACTGGCTGACGCGATGAATCGTCGTCACCTCCAGCGTCGTCACCGTGACGATCAGGTCGGCGACCTCCAGCACACTCAGCGTGGCCTCGCTAAACGAGCTTCCCGTATCCACCACCACATAGTCGAAGTGGTCGCGTAGCTCCACCAGAATCGCTTTCGTTGCGTCTGAGGTGAATAACTCCGCCGATTCCGGCGTGAGCGGGGCGCGCAGCAGGCCAATCTCCGACTCGCCGTGCTTGATGACCGTCCCGTCAATGACATCCTGGTCAATCGCGCCCACGCCCGCCTCGCGCAGATCGTCAATGCTGGCGCTGGTGTTGACGTTCAGCAGCACATGCGCATCGCCATTCTGCAGGTTCGCATCCACCAGCACGACCGATTTCTGCGTCGTCTGTTGCAGCGCGATCGCCATGTTGGCGGCCAGCACACTCGTGCCAGCGCCGCCCTTGGGGCTGTAGACGGCGATGATCTTGCGCAGCCCGTTGGTGCCGCCGCCACGGTCGTAGCCGCCCGTCGTTGGTGGCGGCGCGAGCGGGAAGTTCTCCACAGCGCGGCGAATCGTGCGCACCAGCTTCTCGCTGGTGAAGGGTTTCACCAGATAGCCGCGCGCCCCGACCGACATCGCCTGCGAGAAATACTCAGGCTCGCTCTGCACCGACATCATCACGATGCAGGTGCTGATCTGGCGACCGATGATCTCGGCGACCTCGACGCCATCCATATCGCGCAGGTTGATGTCCATCAGAATGACATCTGGGCGAAGCTGGTCGGCCTTCTGAATGGCGTCGCGTCCACTCGAAGCGATACCCACGACGCGGATGTCGCGCTCGAAATGGAGCAGTTTCTGCACGTTCTGCGCAGTCTCCGCCATGTCATCCACGATTAGCAAACGGATCGTATCAGGCGCGCGTCCATCCGGTTGTTGGCCCATCTTCTTTACCCCGTCAGAGACTCGTCAAGTTATTCCAGCCCACCACGCCGCATCCGCCACTGCATCCGCTGTCCGCATGCTAGCCTACGCTGCCAGGCTACATCAGGCGTCTTCACGCGCAGAAATGGCCCGCTCTCCCTCGCTGGGACAACGGGCCATTTTCAGCCGCTTGAGGGAATACGCACGCAGTATACCGCATCATCCACACTCATCCACACTCGCTGGGAGCAATGGAGGCGCAAGCAGCGGACGGGAGCATTGGCAGCGTTGCTCCCGTCGCTGGGTAATCTAGTGGAAGAAATCGTTGATGATCGTGGCGGAACTGACCGGCGTGGTAGGAGTCGTGGTATCGTCGCCGGGCTTGCGGATGGCCAGCTCATAGTTGCTGGCGTCGGTCGTCAGGGCAAGCAGCTTCACGGCGTCCTGGCGCGAGACGACGACAAACACCGTGCTGTTATCTACGGCATACACGTAGAGATCTTGCAGCGTCGTCTGGCTCGCGCACGGCGCCGCGCCGCTCCCTGTATTCGGCAGTGACGAGCTGCAGAAGGTCACGATCATGTCAACATGATCGCCTGGCACCATCGCCGCTTTGCCATCAACTTTGATCTGCGCCAGCACATCGCCCGGATGAATCTGACCGGGGTTGTTCGCTGTCAGGCTGCCGAGCGCGCCAACGCCGAGCGGCGTCAGCCGAGGATCGTTGGTGCGCAGAATCTCGCCAGCGTAGAACGTGCTGCTGAGGACCTTATTGTTGAGGAAGGTGTTCAGGTCGCTCTGGCTCTTGAAGATGTAGGCGTCTTTCGGCGCGAAATCGGTGTTGACGGTCTTCGTCGTGAAGGCGGCTGAGATCAACAAGTATGTACCGGGGCTTGTGCCGACCTGCCCGCTCTGCGTCGTGGAGAGGAGCGAGCCGGCCTGCAGATCAGATGCGGCGACAACGACCGTCTCGGTCTGCAACGGAGCGGAGGTGTACTGGCTGACGACAAAGATCACGATGGCGCCAGCGGCCAGGGCCAGCAACACACCCAAGAGAATGAGTGTGCGCCCCCCAGACGAGCGGGTGCGCATGGGGCGAGCGGGAGCTGCCATGGAAATGCTACCTCCTGGAGCGGTAGTAGTTGATGTAGCGGACGGGGTATCGAGGTTCTGTGCGCGCTATCGGGCGCGCTCGCGTGTCTTGCGTGTCTCGTGTGTAGCGAAGGGTGAGCGCAAGTTCCTGGCGCGCTCCGACCGGACGAGAAACACAGCCTGGGCGAGAAACACAACAGGGTAGCGCCACCACACACGTGAAGCGAGCGCTACCCCTGTCGCCTGAGGGACGCCAGTCGCCCAGCATCCCTCAGCAAGCCGTCCACGGCGCTTTAGAGAGCGCTGTTGATGTGAACGAAGATGCTCGAAATGGCCGGGCCAAGCAGGACCAGCGCAGCGATAACCACGACGGCGACCAGGGCAATGATCAGGGCATACTCTACGAGGCCCTGGCCACGGCTGCTGCGGCGGGAAAGCATGTTCATCGAAAGATCCTCCAAACACAAGCAACGATTCGGGCGCTGCTTTTGGCTCGCGCCACAACGTTCGCGGGCATCGGAGCGCTGCGGAATGACCGGAACACTCGTAGACACCGCATTTCCTCACAGAGCGCTGGCGCATCCCTTGCGGGCTACCACCAAACGCCCAAACATAAACTGTGGGGCGCAGTGTGACGTGTCTACGAACGGTCCCATCACCCTCACCACCACAATCCGCCCATTGAGTGACGCCGCCTATCTCATCAACAATGGTTAATTGCTATTTGGCGCCGCTCAGATACAGTAACGTGGACATTTCTCTGAGGTAACGAATTGCTTGCTATAGTCCTAGCAGGCAGCAGAGCAGGCAGCAGCTAGCGCTCTCCTGCCCGATCACGCGAATCGAGCCAGCGAAGCTCCTCGCACGGCGGTGACGCCGCCGCGCGTCGCCATCACCTCCTCCACGCCCACCCATTCACCCACCGCCGATGGCGCGTCGGCCTCATCGCGCTGCCATATATCGCCACAGGCTGATCTATGGTCTGGTGATCCACTGATCGCCGCTTCAGTCGCCCGATGCAACTCTATTCTGCATAGCGGTCTGCGTGTCGGCCAGCGCCGATCACTCGCTCTCCATCTTGATCCAGCCCTTGCGCAGCGCATGCACGACTGCCGCAGTGCGATCGTTGACCGAGAGCTTCTTCAGAATCGAGGTGATATGGTTCTTCACGGTCTGATCGCTAATACCTAACGACTTCGCAATCTCTTTGTTACTGTTGCCCCGCGCAATATAGTCCAAAATCTCAATTTCGCGGCCAGAGAGCGGCGAATAGAGCGGCTGCACTTCGGGCGGCTCCTCGGCGGTCATCTCGCGGAAGACGCGCAGCACGCGCTTGGCGACGGTCGGGCGCGAAAGCACGTTATCGTTGATGATATAGATGCCCCGGCTGACTTTGCGCACAGCCTCCACCAGTTCTTCTGGCGAGATGCCCTTGAGCAGATACGCCGCCGCGCCCAGCTTCATCGTCTGGAAGAGCTGCTCCTCATCCTCAAACGCCGTCAGCATGATGATGGCGACACGCGGGCTGGCGTGGCGCAACTGCCGCGCGAGTTCGAGCGCGTCGTTGGTCGAGAGCAGCGCGTCAATCAGGATGACATCTGGCAGGTGCTGCTTGGCGAGGTCCAGCCCTTCGCGGCTGCTGGAACTCTCGGCAATCACCACACAATCGCCAGCCGCTTCCAGGGTTGCGCGGCAGCCCTGCCGAAAGAGCGGGTGCTCGTCAATCAGCATGACACGAATAGAATCCATCGAGCGCCTCTCCCACCAATCGCTTAGCGCGTCACGCCTCAGGGCGCCTGCCGCCTGCTTTTCGATACGCACATCAGCTAGTATATCCACAAATCGCTCGCGTAGCCACAATGGGCTAGGACCCCAGCCGACGCCAGGCGATGGCTGGCGTGGTCGCTGGCTGGCAATTGCACCCGCCAGCCGAGGCCCAGCGCACACCGCGATAGACACGTCAGAGGCGCTGGCCCCAACAGCCAACGCCTCTGATTGCCAGTCATGCGCCAGTCATGCCCTGGCGATGACCTGGATACGCCTCACGCGCGACTACGCGGAGTACTCGCTGAGCAGCTCACGGAACTGCTTCGCGAGCGTCATCGCCTCGTCGAAGGGGCGCTGCCAGACGTTGCGCCCGAAGATCAGCCCGGTAGCGCCTGCGTCCATTGCGATGCGCGCCTTGTCAATGATGCCGCCCTCGCCCTGCATCTCGCCGCCGCTGAAGAGCACCATCGCCTTGCCCGCCGATTCGACAACCATACGGGTCGCCTCCTCGCGCGAGGGGCTGATGGTGTTGTAGGGCTTCGGCGCCGCCTTGTCTTTCTCAGGGTCGCTCTTCGGCACGTTGATCTTGACGATGTCGGCGCCAAGCTCGCTGGCCACGCGCGCCGCGTAGTCAATGGCATAGAAGCTGTCGCGGCCACCCTTCTTCTCGATGGCCTCGCCGCGTGGGTAGGCCCACACGATGATTGGCATGCCATAGCGGTCGGCCTCTTCACGCATCTTGCGGAACTGCGTGAAGTCCTCGGTCTGCGCGGGCGAGCCAACGTAGAGGGTGTAGCCAACCGCGTCGGCGCCCAGCCGCACGGCGTCTTCCACCCCGGCGATCATCGGCGAGAGCGCCTGGCTGTCGGACGGAATCTCCGTCTTGCCGTTGAGCTTCAACACCAGCGGCACCGCTCCAGCAAACGTATACATGTGCTTCTGCGCGATGCCATACTGGAAGACAATGCCAGAGAAGCCGCCTTCCTTCGCCAGCCGGAGCTGGAAATCGGGGTCCTTCGCTGGGGGGTTCACGAAGAAGTCGCGCGGGCCGTGCTCCAGGCCCTGATCAATCGGCAGGAACATCAGTGTGCCGTTGCCAGGTCCAAAGCTATAAAGGAGCCGGTGGAGACGTGTCTTCTTCCCAATACTAAGATCGAGATCGGCGAGCGTAGGCCGCTTCACGCGCGTCATCGCCATGGCTGTTTCTCCTGTGTGTCTTGTCCGGCGCGTCGGACCGCAGGCCCCCGTCTGGTCACCATCGGAGCGCCCGCGCGATCCCTGTCGACAACGCCGCCACTCTCGTCATTGAGAGACACCTACAGTCTATCATGCGCCCACTTCACGCGACAAATCGCGCCTCGCATTCAGCGCTGGCAGATACTGGCGCCTGCGCTCAGCCGTTACCCTCAATGACAGGCAAATGGTTCGGTCGGCTTGCACGGGCGTGACCTCGCCAGCGACCCCTCTCCGGCAGGCGAGGGGAGAATAGGATGCGCCAGGGAGCCATGACACGATCCAGCGCGCCGCAGAGCGCCATCGCCACGCCTGCGCGGCTGACTGCGCGGCTGACTGCGCGGCTGACTGCGCGGCTGGCGGCCCACACGCCGAGAGGCTGGGCGTTGCGGCTGGCGCTCGCCGCCATCTACCTCGGCGGGTGGAGCGCCCTCAGCCAGATTCACCTGCAAACCAGCGACCTCGAACGCTTCTACATTCCGGCGGCGCTGGTCGCGCTGCATGGGCGCCCGCTGTTCATCTACAGCGTCAGCCATCTGCGCGACTACCCGCTGGCAAATGGGCCACTGAGCATCGCGCCGCTGGTGGGGGCGCTGGCGCTCGCAGGCTGGCTCGGCTGGTTGCGCAGCATGGCGCTGACCCGCCTGGTGATCGTGGCGATCTACAGCCTCTTCTCGCTGCTGCTGGCGCGCGAGGCCGTGCATCTGGTAGATCGCCACGCGCCTGCGCCGCTGCGTGGGGCGCGACGCCTGCTGGTCTACGAGGTCTTCCTGATCTCGTTGCAGCTCTGGCAGAGCATGCTCTACTACGGCCATGTCGAGCAGCCGCTGATGCTCTGGCTGGCGCTGGTCGGCGTCCGCAGACTGGGCCAGGGCAAGCCGCGTAGCGCAGGCGTGTGGCTGGCGCTGGCCCTGCTGACACGCACCACCGCACTGACCATCATCATCCCGGTGGCGCTGCTGCTGCTCGCCCGCGCTGATTGGCGTGCGCTGCGCCGCTTCGGCGTCACGCTGGCGGCGGTGGTCGCCTGCGGGCTACTGCCCTTCGCGCTGGCCGACGGCCCCGATCTGCTCTACTCGCTGGTCACGTTCCACAACTCCGTCGCAGTCAATGGAGGCAATCTCTGGACGCTCGTCGCTGGCACGCCGCTGGCGGTGATTCCTCAGCGCGCCGATGGCGTCGTCGTGGTGGTGGCGACGCTGGCGCTCGCCGCGCTCGTGCTGCGCGCGCGGCCCGACCTGCGCGCCACCTCGCGCGACTTCTATGGCCTGCTAGCGCTGTGCAGTCTCTGCCACCCAGCCTTCGTCAACATCTTCTGGCCCTACTACTTCCTCGAAGCCTTCACCTTCGCCGCGATCTGGTGGCTGGCGGGCATCGGCGCGCTGGCGAGCGCAGGCGGGCGGATGCGCTGGCTGCTCTGGGCCGCCGCGCCGGTTGGCCTGACACTGCTGGGGCAGGCGCGGCAATTCGCGCTGGCGCAACAAGCGGCGGCGTCTGGCTCCGCGCCAAACACCGCCGCGTGGAATCTGCTCACCTGCTGCGCGCTGATCGCCGTAATGGCGACGCTCGCCTGGCGCCTGAGCCGCCGCCCACCCGTCGCCGGGCTGGCCGCCTGATGCGTCGCCAGGCGCAACGCCAGGCGCAACGCCAGGCGCGACGGCTACATCAGTGAACCTGCGCGGGCCAGCGCCCGGATGCGCTCTGCCGCCTCGGCCTGGCTCAGCCCGCCCTGCTGGAACTGCGCCAGCACCGCGTCTAGCGCGGCGGCATGCCCACC